>JBCCVV010000220.1:0-11376 GCA_039194925.1 Bacteroidota bacterium | reverse complement strand
CTACAAATTTGGCGCTGAACTCGAATATGTTTTTCCATACAATAATGGCAAGTGGTCTATGATTTTAGAGCCTTCTTTTGTACAGATATCTCAAACCTACTCACTGAATGCCTTTACTGAAAACACTCTGGATTATAAAGCTATTCAAGTTCCTATTGGGATTCGATTTAAATTCTTAAACTTCAACAACTACAAAGTCTTCTTAAATCTAGTACACGCACCAGAATTTGAATTTGGGTCTACATTGGATTTAGGCATCGATATAGCCATGGCAACACCTAATAGCTTCTTAATCAGAGATCACGCATTGGGATTGGGCGTATTGACACACAAAATAAACTTCGAGGTCCGCTACCATAGAAAAAGAAAAATATGGCCCGAATTTGGGATTATTGGTCCCTCTCTGGATTACGGCGTGGTCTACTTTTTACTGGGATATCAGCTTTTTTGAACTATAACTTCAATCCTCTCCTTCATCTTATCAAACGTGCTGTACCCCAAGGCAATTTTGTGGATTTGCCCTTTATACTCCAATAAGACCGTTGGAAAAGACCGGGCACCCAATTGGACAGAGCGCTGAAAATGTGCCATCGTGTTTTTCTTAGCTTCCGATGACTCAAATTGGGTTGAAAATGCAGAATAATCAATATTCAAATCCTCACAAATCGATCGATAGAAAGCAACTTCTTTTGGGTCTTCACCTCTTTGGTAAAATCCCTTTTGAACCTCTTTAAAAAACGAAATGATTTATCGGAAGCCAATTCCTCTACAACCACCACTGCACGACAAGCTGGCTCTGTATCATAATTAAACTCTTCTTTGTCTAACAATGCAAATGAAAAGGACTGTCCCGACTTTATCCCCACATCTTCCCAATGGTGTCGCAAGAATTCTTTGAAAGATGCATTCCATTCTTCTCCTCCGCCTGCTCTTAATCCGCCCATTACGACTTCTAAATCCATCTTATCTTCATAATATGCTACGACCTTACCCAATTCATCTGAAATGCCATAACACCAAGAGCACATTGGGTCCCCGACGTAAATCAATTTTGGCTTTTCCATACCTCCGTTTGTATTTATCATAAGCATTATGGCTAAAATCAGCGACTTCATTTACCTTCGTTTTAATCTTTCAAACTCTAAAGTAATGATCCTTTCTTCAATAAAGTTTTCTATCTACCTTAGTAGTTTTATATTTTTCGTAACCAAGTCCGAAAGACTTGAACATTCTAGCTTTGGATTGCAATCCAAGGCTAGAAATTTGGTTCGCAATCTATTTTTGGCGGCATTATTGGTCAAAAATGATGACAAAATTACCATCTAGGCTACCATTATTCAGTCACCTGAGAAATTAAAAAACATTTAATCCTGAAAGATTGGTCCATCGAATAACAAATTCACCTTCACTTCTCTTTAGACTTCCAATCGCTTTTCTTTCATTTGTAGTATGATCATATTCTATTCCGAAAGCGTAACGCCACAATCCGCAATTCTGACAGAAGAAGAAAGTCTACACTGTTCCAAAGTATTGCGTAAAAAAGAAGGAGATGCCGTATTTGTAACAGATGGCATAGGAACCTTATATCAAGGTGTTATCTCAACAATTTCAAAAAAAGAAGTATCCATTCGCATTGATGAGAAAATAGAATCCCAGCCCAAATCACATCAACGATCCATTGCCATCGCACCCACCAAAAATATAGATCGATTTGAGTGGTTTCTGGAAAAATCAACAGAAATAGGCATTAGTAACATTTATCCTTTTCTCTCATCCAGATCTGAACGAAAAATCATTAAACCGCACAGATTGGAAAAGATCCTCATCTCCGCAATGAAACAATCTAAGAACCTTTACAAACCTACACTACACCCTCTAACCCCTCTATCTCAATTACTTACAAGCGATTTCGCCAATCAATCAATATTCATCGCGCACTGTATGGAACCAGAGTATGCATTACAACACCAATACAAAAGTGGTTCTGATGCTATTGTACTTATCGGACCTGAAGGAGATTTTAGCGATGAAGAAGTTGCCATTGCCAAGACAAATGGTTGGAAGGACGTATCCTTAGGAAAATCAAGACTGAGAACAGAAACCGCAGGAATTGTGGCATGTCACCTATTAAATTTATGATTGATCAATCGACTAAAAAATTCTATGGAACAATTCGGGCTTTTGCAGAGTTATTCAAACTGTAAATATTAATAGTCTCATAAATACTTGGAGAGGCTACGAATTCAATACTAATTTACTGTAGATTTGGGTTAGATAAATTAGAAATACATTTACATGAAGATTTTAAAGTTTATTCTGGTTGTTGGAATTATTGGATTGTTTTCATTTGCGACCATAGATTCTAAAAAACCTAGCCTCCAACTCGCTTTATTAAAATACAACGGTGGTGGTGACTGGTATGCAAATCCAACGGCGCTGATCAATCTAGCCGGATTTTGTAACAAATTTCTAAATACCAACTTTGACCTGGAGTATGCTACGGTGGATGTGGGAAGCGTAGAAATATATAATCACCCTTTTATCCACATGACGGGACACGGGAATGTAATCTTTTCGGATGCTGAAGCTGAAAATCTCAGAAATTATTTAATCGCAGGTGGTTTCCTCCATATCGATGACAACTATGGAATGGATCCATATGTGAGATTAGCAATGAGAAAAGTATTTCCTGAATTAGAGTTCATTGAGTTACCATTTCAGCACGAAGTATATCATCAGAAGTATAATTTTGATACTGGATTACCAAAAATTCACAAACACGATGACAATCCATCTCAAGGGTTTGGTCTAATTTGGGAAGGTAGATTGGTCTGTTTTTATAGCTATGAAAGTGATCTTGGCGATGGCTGGGAAGATCAGGAAGTCCATAAAGATCCTGAAGATGTTAGAATCAAAGCATTACGCATGGGTGCCAATTTGGTCAGTTACGCTTTTAAACAGTAGTCAATTCAGGTTTCAGTGAATTTTATATTTTTGCAAAAAATTTAAGATCGATGGGAAGAGCATTTGAATATCGGAAAGCGGCTAAAATGAAGCGATGGGGGAATATGTCGAGAATATTTCCAAAATTAGCGAAAGCTGTGCAGATCGCAGCTAAAGAAGGAGGTCCCGATCCTGATATGAACGCAGCATTGAGAGTCGCCATTCAAAATGCCAAGGCGCAAAACATGCCTAAAGCAAATATTGAAGCCGCGATAAAAAGAGCGACGGGTAAAGATGCGGAAGATTACGTAGAAGTAAACTACGAAGGCAAAGGACCATATGGAGTTCTTGTAGTGGTAGAATGCGCTACCGATAATACTACGAGAACGGTTGCCAATGTAAAATCTTACTTCAATAAGGTAGGTGGATCTTTAGTCCCTACAGGTTCGCTGGATTACATGTTTAACCGCAAAGCCGTCTTTGAATTTGAAAAGCCCGAAGGATTTGATTCGGACGAATTTGAATTAGAAATGATCGATCATGGCTTGGAAGGCATTGAAATTGATGAGGATACAGTCTATGCCTATGCCGCCTATACGGATTTTGGTACGATGATGAAAGCACTAGAGGATAAAGGTATCGCTCCTTCAAAATCAGATCTTCAGCGATTACCAACCAGTCCTGTTGATTTCTCAGACGAACAAATGGTTGATATCGAAAAATTACTAGACAAGCTAGAGGACGATGAAGATGTTCAAGCTGTCTTCACCAATCTCGCCTGAGTAAAAAATATATTTTATGTCACAAAAGCATGTTATTTTAGTTATATAACATGCTTTTGTACTTTAGAGTAAAGGGTACTCTTAAACGATTCAGTAAAAAAGATTGGTCTGATGAAAAATAGTCCTGTAAAAGAATGCATCCAATGCGGAGATCCTGTTCGAGGCAGATCCGATAAAAAATTCTGCTGCGATGATTGCCGCACAGCCTACAACAACGCCCTGAATCGTGATGCCAATAACTTTATGACCAAGATCAATCGCATCCTTCGAACCAACCGAAGAATCCTCGCTTCATTCAATCCTAATGGCAAGACCAAAGTCCGAAAGGAAAAATTGCTTACAGCAGGATTCAAATTCGCCTACTTCACTAATATTTACGAAACCAAAGCCGGCCGAGTCTATAAATTCTGTTACGATCAAGGATATATCCAGCTGGATGAATTCACCTATGCTCTAGTCCATCGAAAAGAGTATGTAGAATAAGATTTTGCTCCTTGCTTCTCATATGGCTGCCTAACACATTTTTGTACCATCGTTGAGCCCTCGGGTTTATAATAAACTAAGGATACGAAACAGACCACTCAAAAATGACTCACCCCGTTAAAAACATCATAAACAAACAGGTCAACGACCACATATACTGAGCCACTGAACAACTGAACAACTAAATAATTCAACAATTCAACAACTCAACAACTCAACAACTCAACAACTCAACAACTCAGCAACCCTATACACTCCTCCCGTACCCCCCAAAGCTCCTCAAACGTCAATTCCATCTTTTCGCTCACTCTCCATTCTTTCAAATATGCCTTATGGGTCTCCTCTTTATAATATCGAATCTGATCTGCCGAAATTTCTTCTTCATACAACACATCTTCCAGAAAGGTCATATCCGAGCCCTCGGGAAAGGTCAAATCTTTTATCTGTCCATTTATGGTGATGTAGGTATGCGCTTCAGGAATATAATTTAGCCCGTATTTTTTCAAAGCGACGGCGATCTTTGGTGTATTCAAATCCGACATTTTAAACATGCAAAGGATCAATTTACAATCTAAAATCTCATTTTCCTCTGCCAGTTTTTTGATCAGTTGATGTTTTGAACTACAGGTACCACAAGACTCTTTCAACACGATTTCAAAGTCATCCTTCGTAGAATTGCGTCGATACTCCAATGATTGCACAAGGTTACAGGCTTCTTCAAATGTAGTAACCCCTCTTTGTTTGAATGCTCTTGAAATAAGTCCTGCGCCTAACATTAATACAGAATTCTATCGTTCTAGAAGGCCAGAAATGAAGCGATAAGATCATTCCGTTGATCGCAAACGGTATCTTCAGCAACCGGAAAGTGGGCATATCCTTTCCATTGCATACCCAAATAATCAGCCGATCGTTCAAAGACTTTGGGGTATTCCTCCGGGCAATCATCGTTTTTACTAACACTAATGACCAGGAGTGATTTTCCTCTCAATTGCCTCCCCATATCTTTTTCAATGGTTAGCAAATCTGTAAATCGATCTAAAAAATTCTTCATAATGCCACTCATTGAGTACCAATAGACTGGAGTAGCCAAAATAAGGGTATCGTAAGAATTTATCACGTGTTCCATAAACCCTAAAAAGTCATCGTCTTTATTTTCATGATCATAGTCATAAGGCATAATCACCAATTCGCTCAGATCCTGAAATTTGAATTTATGACGATCTACAATTGCTTTACAAACGCCATACGTATCTCCAAGAGGATTCGAGCTCCCCATTATTATAATCGTTTTACTCATCTTCCAATTTTAACTTTTGAAAACTGCCTGCAATAGAACCTTTACCGGAACAAAAACTTGAAAGTTCCAGATAATCATTTTTATCAGCTGTATAAACTATTGCCGTAGCACCTAAAAATATAATCTTCAATTCTCCTTTCAATTCTGGGTCAATTGAATTTAGTGGAACATAAAGATCACGATCTATAAATTCACCTAATGCCTTAAATTGACAAAGCTTACGTGCGTTGGATATATTGGTCACATCGATTTGAACGTTATACTTACCACCATCTCGGGCACCAATAAGAAGTGTTTTTTTGGTGTCTTTTTCCGTTTTGTTTTCCAAATCATATTGACCCAGAAGATTTTCCATTTCTCTGGGTTGCCACCCCTGAGGAAGCAATACACGTCCATTTTCTTTTTCAACCAGATTATATCGCGATTGTCCCTTCTTTAACGCACCATCTTCCGTTGTGAACGTATAGATTTCAACGAATTGTTTGCGTTCAATCTTATAGGTAGAGGGTTCAGCATATGCGATCATTCTTTTGTCACCAATGGGTATAGAATCGAAGTGCTCACCATATAATTGAAAAGCATACAAGTTTTTTCCCTTGAGATTACTCGCCACGAAATATACTTCCTTTTTCTGATCCTGATTAAGATCCTCAACAAAATGCTTCGTTACTTTGCCTTTGTAATTCTTTGCTGAAACTATAGCTTCATCCAACCACAAATCCAAAAAAGTGGTATCTACCGTTTCATTATAATTCAATTTAAAAATGTAGCGCCCTACAGAAAATGTTTTGATCAGTTCAGCCGATTCTTTCGCACTTTTCCCTGATCCAAAAACAAAATCCTTACATCCCGAAAGGGATACGATGACTGTCAAAAAACATACTGAAATAATTCTCATCCAAACGTTTAATTAGATGCTCGAATATAAGTACATTCCGCAAAAAGTGTTAAAAAATAAGAGCTCAAGTACCCAAGGAGACTTTCCATTTCAAACAAAACCGCACCCTAACTTAAGCAGTGTCCGGTTTGGTAAGGAAATCAAATTGTCCATTATCAATTGTTCATTATCAATTGTTCATTATCAATTATTCACCGCCAATTAATTCACCCCCCATTCAACCATTTCTTAAATCCCTTGACACGATCTCGGCTTACAATCACATCAAAAGCAGATTTTGGCACCAAATCCAACTTTAATCTACTATTGAAATATTCGTGGATAGAGCCAATGCTTTGCAGAGAAACAATCATCTTCCGATTGATCCGGTGAAATACGGAAGGATCCATTACTTCCATTAATTGATCCATCGTAAGGTCAATAATATGCTTGGTTCCTTGTTTATGGGCGAGAATGGTATAACCATCTTCTGAATAAAAATAGGCAACCTCCAATGAAGGAATAACCAATAACTGTTTTCCTTTTTTGACTAGAAATCGATGTTTGTATTCAGGCTGTTTCAGTGTTTCAGCCAGAAGTTTCAAGTCAACAATCTGACTTTCATTGGTCTGTCTCCCGTTAAACTTGTTGACTGCGTGATCCAAATCTTCCTGATCAATGGGTTTCAATAAGTAATCGATGCTATTGACTTTGAATGCCTGCAGGGTATAATCATCGTAAGCCGTAGTAAAAATGATGGGTTTTTGAATTTTGACACTGTCAAAAATATCGAAACTGAGACCATCTCCCAGTTGTACATCCATAAAGAGCAGGTCGTAATGGTTAAAGTTCTTCAAGTAAGCGACAGAGTCTTCTACACTATCCAAAACTTCTACCACTTGTAAGGGGATGGTACAACTTTCCAACATTTTCATCAACCGCGTGGAAGCAGGAGGTTCATCTTCTATAATTATTACTTTATAACTCATGATGTACTCGATGTGGCTTTTAAAAGTGGTAAGGTTACGATAAAATGTTTCATCGTAGAGATCACACCGACCTCTTTATCCGTAAAAAAACTGTATCTGTTCTTTATGTTTTGCAATCCCATTTTTGTGCTCGATCCTACGGTAGATTTCTTTTGTAAATTGTTTTTTACAACCAAATTGTCATTTTCCATATACACTTGAATGTGCAATGGTCTACTGCTGGTAATAACATTATGCTTAATGGCATTTTCAAAGGTAATCTGTAATGACAAGGGCATAATC
Source organism: Bacteroidota bacterium (assembly GCA_039194925.1). GTDB lineage: Bacteria > Bacteroidota > Bacteroidia > Chitinophagales > Saprospiraceae > CAJXUU01. Next base: position 3,723 of record JBCCVV010000220.1, on the reverse strand, counting down.
AATTTGTCAAAATCAGATGGATCAACATCTATGTCGATGACAATATTATCACCAAAACGCTCTTTAAGTAAATACGTATACGAATGCAAATAGTCCAACTCTTCCCGCACCGAAATCAACTTTTGATCTTTGATGTCCAAAATGTATCGATAGACCTTCGAAAGTTTGGTCACAAATCGTACTCCACGCTCCTGGTCTTCCGGAATTATGGAAGCAAGGGTATTCAGGCTATTGAATAAAAAGTGCGGATTGACTTGATTTTTCAGCCCTTCCAATTGCGAACTAATGTTTTCTTTCATCAACATTTCTTGCGCCAACTTACTTTTCTTTAATTCAGCAAAAATGTATGTTCCTTCATAAATGGACATCACTAAAATCAAAAAAATAAATGAACCAATCGTCTCTAATAAAGCATGAGGTTCTGGACCTTTGGGAAAAATTCGATACAAAAGTGGATCCAATGTAATTTCCAGTAAGGCTTTTACAATTACAAAACTTCCTATTACAGTAGGAAAAAGTACAATGTATCGTTGCCTTATATTTTCATATCCAGGGAATTTTTCCGCCACCAGCAAATGAATCGTCCTAAAAAACAACCAAAAAAATGTAGTGTAAATAAGTGCGATAACATAACACCCCGTAAATAAACTGGCTGGATCATCTTTGATTAATGATCCAAAAAGGATTAAGTTCATCCCCATCGAAACAAATAAAATGCCATGGAAGACAAACCATCTGTCATCAAACCCCAGAATTTCTTTTGTATTTCTAAAAATCAAGTCACTCTTTTTTACTCAAAAATCTCATTCAACTAAACATGTTCATTTTCGCCCCTAAAATAAAACTTATCCCAATCTTAACGAGAAGTATCAATTAACATTCGCAATTCCTAATTCGCAATTCCTAAATTCGTATTTCCTATTTCCTCAAAACTGTATTCTCCACAATATATCCGGAAAGAAGCCAGACTGCAATACCGTACGCACTTCATTCGAACTTCGATTGTATCTTCTAATGAATGGATTTTCCCGATTCGTTAAATTTTGAAAGTCCATTGCAAACAATTGAGAAAATCCTTTTTTACTATTCAGCCTAAATCCAACTTTCAAGTCCATTCGAAAATAAGGGTCAAATTGTTCTGAAAAAGCTCTCGAATCATCGGTAACTTCAGACATAATCAATCTTGATGCTTCCAGATCGATAGGTGTATAATATCTTCCACCAGCAGTTGTTATTTTAAAATCAGCAGTAAAACTCAACCGATCGTTGACTTTCCATTCCTTTCCACCGAGCAAATTCAATACATATTTATTGTTGAAAGCCGTATTTCGCTCTATCCCATCACTTCCTTCATATTTACTTCTAAAAAGCGATCCCGTAAGCAAGCCATAATATCCATTGCTAAAAAATTTCTCTACCGTCAATTCGAGGCCGTAATTTCTACCTGTCCCCGCATTGATCAAATATCCTGTTTCCGGAAAAACAAAATCCGCTCCTGCATTTAACAATGAAAATGTAGATTCAAATCTATCTACAGGCACATCGTACAAATGCTGATAATACGCCTCTAATTTTGCTCTCCAGTTTTTAGCAGGCTTGACATCATACCCCACTACAAAATGATGCGCTTTGGTAAAGTCCAACTCCTGATTCAAAGGCCGCAACTCACCTTCATCATTGGGTGAAAGAAAAAATAATATGGGAAGCGGCTGTACCTGACTATGATGACCGTATCCAATATTAATTGTCGATCTTGAAGTAAGTGAATAGTTAAACGCTAGTCTTGGCTCTAGAATAAAGTCTTCATTAATATGCAAATATTGAGCATGTATCCCTCCGTTAAGTGTCAACTTTTCATTCCACTTATATTTAGTTTGAATGAATGGTTGATAAATTAATAATTCACCATCAACATCTCTTACTTGCTGCCAATCGGGGAGTCCATCCATGTCAAAATCAGGATTGCCTTCTCTATCCCGTACCGTAGAAATAAGAGACAAGCGCTCAAATGTAATTCCCGCTCGGGTGGTCCATTTGGCATTGTGCTTTACGTTGTAATAAGAAGTGATGGCCAATCGATCTGTCTGATCATCTACATCAGTATTGTCATAGCTTTCCATAAAAAGTGTATCCAAATAACGCTCCTGAAAAAACTGATTTTCTGCCCTTGAGACCGATATAACTGTCCGTAGGTAGCTGTTATTACTCAGCAAAATGTTGTGTTTCACTCCTATAATTCCCAATCTTGAATCTGCTCTGCTATCAGCGTCTGCCTCGGCAAAAATATCGTCCTCATCAATTTCCGCACCCAAAAATGCGATATCACTCGTTCCCCCAATTCCAAACACTGAAAATTTACCCAATCTTCCTGAACCAAAATCCAATTTAAACGACAGATCACGATAGTCTGGAATGGCATTCGTCCCAATATCCAAGCCCAACGAACCGGCAAGAGCCACAAACGAATGTCGATAACTGACCAAAAACGAACTCGTTTTCGATTTGTTCAACGGCCCCTCTGCCATAAACTCTAATCCACTAAAAGCTGCCAATTGTGCTGTGAATTCATATTTATCTTTGTTTCCACTTCGAAATCCCACATCAAACACACCAGATAGTGCATTCCCATACTCGGAAGGAAATGCCGAGGTAATGAAATCTGAATTCTTCAACAAATTGGTATTCAAAGCACTCACCGGTCCTCCGGTTGTACCCAATGTACTGAAGTGATTTGGATTGGGAATAGGGACACCCTCCAATCTCCAAAGTACCCCTGCCGGACTATTCCCTCGAATCACAATATCATTTCGAGAATCGTCGGCAGTAGAAACCCCGGCAAAGTTACTTACCAAACGGCTTGCATCATTTCTACCGCCACTATATCGCGTTACTTCCTCAAGCGAAAATGTCTTAGCACTAATGGTTGCCATTTCATTTACCGATTTGGCCTTATCCGTTTCTGCAGTAATCGTCACCTGTGACAATTGATTGATCGCTTCCGAAAGCATCAAATCCAAATCAACTTCTTTCCCAGTATTTACAACTACATTAGGAATACTCACTGCATTGTACCCTAAATAACTCACTCGTACAATATGTCTTCCTACAGGTACATTCTCAATGCGAAACCTTCCATCCAAATCAGTCGCCGTGCCCAGTATATCCTCTCCGACCACAACCTCTACATTCGCACCAATAAGGGGCATTTCCGAATCTGCATCGATTACCACACCCTTAATCGTTTGAGTATACTGTGCATGCATTGTATTGACTCCAAAAAGAAAAATAAAAAAAGCCAACCCCAATTTTAGTAGTTTCATTTTCATGTTTTTAATCCGTCGTCAAAGTTCAATGATCTCACGCAAACCCGAAAACGATATTCCACGAATCGTAATATTCACCGTACGAGTTGCATAAAACGTATGATTAGATAGTTTTGTGTCTAGAAAAGAAGATACTAAGTTCCCGTTAAGGAAGTTTATGAACTTGCTTTGCTTTGAATGTTTATATGTTTCATTTCGCTCGCAATTTTATTCTTATCCCTTCGGTAAAAATGAGTCTAACGTATCTAAATCATAGATAGAGACTGTTCAAATAAGTGTGTCTACTAAATTAGCACAATGAAAGAAGAACAAGAGAAAAAAGAAGATGATAAATCTTTGGAAGAAAAATTAAAGCTACATCTCCAATCAAAGAATCGAATATTGGGAGAAGAAAGTCCTT
>JBCCVV010000219.1:0-11378 GCA_039194925.1 Bacteroidota bacterium | reverse complement strand
CTTTTGAGAAAAATATTTGCTTAAAATACTTGGTAAATTTGACTAGCAATGACTTATTTTACCAACTCTACGTGCATGTCTGCCGCCTTCAAAATCAGTTGAAACAAAAGTACGCACCATTTGTCTGGCCAACTTTGCACTTACAAACCTTGCGGGAATAGATATGATATTTGCATCGTTGTGTTGTCTGGCCAAAGCGGCAAGGTCATTTTTCCAGCAGAGAGCCGCTCGAATACCCCGATGTTTATTGGCAGCCATAGATACGCCATTACCACTACCACAAATAAGCACTCCTAAATCAACAGTTCCATTTTCTACAAGATCAGCCACGGGATGAACAAAGTCAGGATAGTCTACAGAATCTTCCGAATATGTACCCTTATCCACTACTTCAATGCCTTCTTTTTTAAGCACTCGTATTATTGTGTCTTTGTAGGTAAATCCAGCGTGATCGCATCCAATAGCAACTTTCATTTCTTATTCGTTTGTTTGTCAAGTATGGTATATAAAAAAGGCGATCCATAGAATAGATCGCCTTTTTATTTTTAATCTCTTAAAGAAGATAAGGAATATTGCCCTACCAAATCTTCCATTTCTTTGGCGAAAGCAGGATCTTGTACTTCTTTTGATAAACTTAAGACATCTTCAATACCTCTTGAATAGAAGCCCATATCCTGTTGGAAGCTTTCCATGTCGTCGGTATCGAGTGACTCAAAGAAGTTCATATATTGTCTGGATTCTTCAGCAAGTATTCTTATATGCTTTTTGGCATCATCAAACGCTTTCGCTCGTACCAAAACATTAAGAAATGGTACTACTCCTGCGTCATACGCAAAATTCATATGAGGAAATCCTTCGAAATATTTTTTAGCAATATCTGAAGCACGCTTATGATCGCCTGTCTGTGACATCAAAGCAGATGCTCTTAACATAGCCATTTTCATTGCTTGCACCTCAGCCATGTAATTTTTGTCTACAAACAGGTCCTTTTTATCAAAGTTACCCCAAGCCCATTTATTCATTACATTATTATAAATGGCGTCCAAATCTGCTCTTCCACTGCCGTAGATCGCCAACGACTTATCACTTCTAGTCTTTATTGGTACCAATCGAAGTGCCAGTCCTTCCAACTGCATATAATCATTCAATCCTTGCAACTTTTCATTTTTACACGTCGTTGCAAAGTAAATTGGGCGCTCATAGAAGTTCGAACCAATGACATCCAATACAGCCAGATCATCTTTTGTGATGTAAGAAGTCGACTGAGGGAATTTTATGTCAATTCTACTGACCAATGGAATAGAGTCTATATTCTCCTGAAGTCCCGACGAACGATAACGCTCTTCATTGATTGGAATGAACAAGCTTTTGGTATTCAATATAGTCTGTCCCTCAACTACATTCTTTGGATTTCCTATAAACTGCAACGCTCTGTTGATCGGAGTAGGGTTATTCATAACGTCATCCCCTCGATTGTTGGGATCGAAAAAGAAGACTTGATTTCTTAATTTTCCTCGTATTGCCTCCTCTGGAATGGTAAGATTTATTGGAGGCGAATTATTTACCTTCTTTCTTAGTTTATTGATATACCAATCTACGGCAATCAAACTTAAATTGACCACCCTTACATCTGTACGAATCCCTTCTACTTCCTGGGCATACCAAAGCGGATAGGTATCATTATCACCATATGTGAAAAGAATCGCATTTTCTTCGACAGAATTTAAGAAGTTGGCGGCATAATCCCTTGATGCCTGTATATCGGCACGGCTATGATCATCAAAATTCTGGAACCCCATTATGATTGGAGCTAAAAGGACTAGCCCTCCCGCAATTGCAGCAGGAATCGTTCCAGACATTCTGACCTTTTCTTTAAAGAGGTCATAAAGAGCAAATACACCCATACCAATCCACATCCCAAAAACCATAAACGAACCTGCAAAAATGTAATCCCTTTCTCTCGGTTCATTTGGAGGCTGATTGGAGTAAATTATAATTCCTAGCCCAGTAATCAAAAACATAATCAGCAATGACAAAAATTCTTTTCTACTGTTTGAAAACTGCCATAATATCCCAAGTAGACCAAATATCAAAGGCAAGAAGTAATATTTATTACTCGCCTTATTGTCCTTCATTGTATCAGGCTGCTCCGACATGTTGTAAAGCTTTTCTGAATCAAAAGCACTGACACCAGACTGCCAATGTCCATCCCTGACATCCCAAGGGTAATATCCTTGTTCGGCATTCTGTCTCCCCACAAAATTCCACATAAAGTATCTCCAATACATCCAACTCACCTGATACTTAGCCATAAATTCAAAATTATAAGCCATACCGGGTGCTCCGGAATCTTCATTCATGATCTGACGTCTCCACAAACCATGCAGTTGAGGTCTGCTTGCTTCAGTATGTCCAATTCTAGGCAGTAAGATTTTGTCCTTATCCGCATATACGTAAGTAAATTTTTCGTCAATTACCTCATATTTATCTCCCACCAAACCCATGCGATCTTCTCTATCTACTTTGATTGGTTTTGCATTATAATGTGGACCAGAAAGCAGAGGTCGCTCACCATATTGTTCTCTGTTCAGATATGGCAACAATCGTGTGGCATCACTCGGCGTATTCATATTCACAGGAGTATCTGCATTGGCCCGAAGTACTACCGTTGTAAATGTAGAGTAACATACCACAACCAGTGCAGTAGATACCATGAACAATTGTAACGTATGATTTCCTTTAAGATGAGCGTATCTTAACAGTAAGTACACCAGAGCCGAAATTATCAACACGGTTAATATTATCCCCGAATGAACCGGCATACCCATACTATTCACCATAAAAACATCCATGTTTTTCCATAGTGTTGGAATCATGGTTATAATTCCTTTTTGAATAATTCCAATAGCAATGAATCCACCGGCAATGGCCGCCAATCCTCCAATTGTCTCTTTTTTATCCGCTTTTCCATAAATAAATGCTGCGGCGACCATTCCTATCGCAATCAATATGCGCAATAAAAATCCAGAGCCAAATCCCAATCCAAATACAAAAACAAATCCAAGAACAATAGCTGTAGTACCTATCAGGTTTTTGGCATTGTATTTCTTACTGTAATAAAGCAATGCGATGGCTGGGAAAGTCAGCAAACTCAATAAGTGAACTCCTATAGAAAGACCTGCTGCGAAAATACTCAGAACTAACCAGCGATCAGCTTCTCTGTTATCTGGCAAGTAATACCATTTGACAGCCGACCAATAGGTAAGGGCTGTAAACATTCCTGACATGGCATAAACTTCTCCTTCAACTGCTGAAAACCAAATGGAAGAAGCAAAGGCAACCGATAAACCTGCCGCAATTCCTCCTAAAGTCAGTGCTATATTTTGACCTTCACTAGTGGTTCCTTCTTTTCCAACCATTCCAATCTTACCAAACATCATGGTAATCCATCCAGCAAGGACAGCAGCAATGGAAGTACAAATGCCCGACATCAAATTCACCGCAAAAGCAATATCCGATGGATTATCAGACACCAAGGTTGCTACCCATGTAAACATTCTGCCCATAAGTAGAAAAAATGGTGCTCCAGGTGGATGAACCACCTGTAATTTGTATGCCCCCAAAATGAATTCTCCACAATCCCAAAGGCTGCCTACCCGTTCGGCAGACATAAAAAATACAATAAAGGTGATCAGGAATATGGCAATCCCCGCTATATTAAAGTTCTTTTTCAAAGAAGTCATAATCAATTTAAAATTTGCAGCACAAATGTAAGAAAATAAACATGTATTTCTGTTTGATTTATAATACTCGTCCTTTCATTATATCATCAGCAGAAATAATGGCCAAATACCGGTAAGAATGGTTCAACTTGACTGCATGATAACGACAATTATGGAGCAAATCACATGAAATTCAAACGATTAACAAATTGTTGACTGTTAGCCCTAAAAATTGAATGTAGATTGAATAAACAATCCGCTTTCCCCCAAATGATTAAAACTATATTCCAGGGATAAGATGTACGTATGATAAAGAAGCATATCAAATGCGGGCCCATATCCAATAAGTACTCGATTATTCAGCGTATTAGATTCCTTATATGTGGGTTCATTGACGTAACCAAAGTCAAGATTTGCTCTTAAAAAAACACGCATATTCATACGTTTGAATTGAGGAAGGAGCATGTATTTACCCCAATTCTTATTGGTCTCAAATATCTTGAAACGCAGACTTGACTTGGCGAGCAAATAATCTGTGCCATCAACCACATACAATTCATACCCTCTCACGACATCATTACCGTAGCCCAGACCTGTATTGTTGGCATAAGCAATCTGATTACGAATTAGGTTACTCTTGGCCTTGATTCTTCCCCCCCAGTACCAGTTGCTTCCCATTTTATAATATTTTTCAAAAGCAGCCGCCACAGAAAGATTATTGAATTCATTAAAAATACCCAAGCCCTCCTTTCTTACATTTAACAAAAATAAATAACCACCTTCAGGATAAAGATTGAAAATTCGCCGATCATATAAATAATCGTATTTCAATGTAAAGAACCTAAGATCTGTTGCACCATTTAAAAAATAATCCGGATTCAATTCTTGCGCTACAAACTCATCGATTTGGTTATGATGGTATTCTAATTTAAACTCGTGAAAATTAAAAACATCGGGACGATGCTTTAAAGCAAAACCTGTTCGGAACCGCTGTAGCATAACTCTTTCGTCCTCCAGCTGTTCAAAAATAATCTTATTTTCAACCGTTCTGTAACCAATTTCTTTCTGATTGGCATAAAATATTTCCCCAAAGGCACCCCATGCTCGAGACAAATACGGATAATCATACTTTATCTCATATTTGCGTGTATAGCCATGCTGTACCTTAAGCCTTAGTTTGTCTTTTCTGCCGGTAAGATTGATATGATCGATACCCAAACCATAGTTTACCCGACTAAAATCCCTGTTCATTTCCGACCACCACACATTAAAGTTACGATCCGCCAATTCAAATATGAGTGAAGGATAGACATACCAATTTTCCTGCATTACGATATGAATGTCTCCTTCTTTTTTTTCTACGTTCCAGTTTTTAATATTTATTTCGACTCCAGTAAAAAGGGCAGTACTAAGAAGTCTTTTTTCATTCAACAGCTTGTGGTTGGGAAATTGATTGAGATAGATGGTATCCCCGGGGAAAAGATCCAATTCGTTAAAGATGACAATATCCTTTGTTTGTTTATTGCCTTCGAGAATTACATTTTCGATAATGAAATATTCTCCTTGCTGAGCATTAAGTAAAACTGTAATAAAAAGTGAAAAAAAGAGAAGTGTCTTCCTCGATTTGGAATTAAACATTCAGATAACTCATTAAGGCATCATACCGATCTTTCATATCATCGATATATTCATATTCAGAGAAAGAAGCGGTTATTTCATAATCAAACCGCTGAAAAGATGCTATGATAGAATTAATGTCTCTTTTGTTAATTTTCAGTGTTACTTGCACTTCAGTACTCTCCTCGGTCGAGGTTAGAAATGTGCTCAAGATAGCCGCATTTTCAGACTCAACAATTCTGGAAATTTCTGCCAGACTATAGTTTGGTTTGCTGGTACTTAGAACAAGAATGCTTCCTGGTTCTGAAAATGAAAAACTCTTTGCATAATACAGCACTAAATCTTCCATTTTAATGAGCCCTACAAAATTATCATCGTGATCAACAATAGGAATAACGGTTAGATTACCATCAGCCATTCTGCTCATCACTTCAAATATATGCTCCGTATCATAACAAAACGGACGAGCCAAACCCAAACTATACGAACCTATCGGTTCTTCCAGATCGTGACTCAAAATATCATCTTCGGAAATTAGTCCTAAAAATTGAGTGTCGTTGACAATTGGAAGGTGTTTTACATGGTAGATACTCATCATGGTAATTACCTCTTCACCAGTATCACTGGTCCTCAAAGGGGAGAGTTCATACGATATGAGATCTTTTGCTATCAATTCTTCGCGTTGTTAAAAAAGAATAATTAGTAGTATTAATATATTATATAACAATGATCGTTCCTTAAATGTCCACTATTCACAGAATATTATGCGAAAAATGTCAGATAATTACCTTCTTAAGAGTTTTTTTCGTTCCAAATTAAATTCTTCTGCACTTAAAAGCCCTTTTTTTCTAAGCTCTGCCAATTTATTCAATTGTGACAACAGGACATCATCTGTAATAACTAAATCTTCGTCTTTTTGTTGCGCCCTCGGAGAAGACGGATTTTCTGATCTTGCACCCAGTTTAAATCCATTGTTTTTGAACTCCTCGAATTCCGGTTGTATCCGCACAAAGGCCAAATCATCTTTCGTATTGATCAATTCAAAATCTTTGAATCCCAACTCTACTGCCTTGGACAAGTGATAGTATGCCTTGTCTTTTTGTTCCGTCATAGAATACGCGCAGGCAATATTGAAATGCAAAGCCACATCGTTGGCGTTAATATCCAACCCTCTTGAAAAATCCTCAATTGCACCTTCCAGATCATAATCCTTGTATTTCTTAATGCCGCTCGTCTTGAATGGATTTGCTTTGGCTATGGCTTTTCTTCCTTGTGATACTTTTCTACGCCCTGACTGTCGTTCCCTTCTACCTACTTTCCCTCTACCTCTGCTTTTTTGGATCTGTCTTTCCCTTCGTTGTTCCAGATAATCATCTCTTCGGTTTCTGGAGGCGTATCGATTGTATTTGACATTGAATTCCTGATCGGACATATTGAGCAGCGATGCCCCTTCAATTATTCCCCAAATAAATAAAAGTGGCATAACGGCAGCACTAGAAAAGATGAGTGCTAGTATCATAATGATCCCATACCCATACTGTCTCAAGTAAAATTTTTGAACACCAAATGCGCCGAGTATAATCGACAGAATCCCTGCCGTTACTCTACTCCTTGGTGGTTGGTACTTTCTACGCGTCATTTTGAACCATATATTTTACAGGTAAGGATAGCAATATCGTCAGAATATTCCTTACCTCCTCTAAATCTATCTATTTCCTTTAAGAGTTTCTCGTTTAACTCATCAGGAGACCCATTTTCATTTTCTTTTACAAAAAGCTCAATCTTTTTATCATCAAAATACTCCCCATTCTCATCCTGTAACTCAGCAAGTCCGTCGGTAAATGATAAAATGGTCGTTTCTCCCTCAATATTAATAATTTCTTCCTTTATCTCCGGTAATTTTTCGAAAGCACCAATAAATGTACTTCCCTTATCAAGTCTTCGAATGCTTCCATTATTAATCATTACAGGAGGATAGTGACCGGCATTTATGTAGCGAACAATTTGATTTTCTGTATCAATTTCAGCTATAAAGAACGTAATAAATTTGTCGGCTTTGGTTATACGATAGACGGATTGATTCAAAGCAAAGACAAAAGTTTCCAAATCACGGTATTGATAGATAAGATTTTGGATCAATGCTTGAAAATTCGCCATTAGAAGTGCGGCAGCTACTCCTTTGCCGGAAATATCGGCAATGCAAATCGCAAATCTATGATCACTAAATTTTATATAATCCAAATAATCTCCCCCAACGTTCGAGTGCGGCATATAGATTTTTGACAGTGCAAAATGCTTTTCACTTGGCAATATATCGGGTATCAGCATATGTTGCACCTCACTAGCCAGCTCCATCTCTCTCTTATACTTTTCCTGTTCGATCTGCCTTTTGAACAATCGTTTATTTTCAATGGCCACAGCAATTATATTCGTAATCGTAGTTATGAATTGGATTTTATTATAAATGTCGTTTTTATCCTTGATGCCACCAATGAGTGAAAATGCAATGGGTTCACTTTTATGGAAAACGGGAATTACAATATCAAATTCTCGGAGTAAAGGGTCATCTTCGTCCTTTACCGTATGAAGTCGTTTATGCTTAAGCAAAAGGGGTATAAAGACGTCCACATCATTCATATTGTAGTTGATGGCACTGGTACATTTCCAGCCATCGTCCGAAATGATAAACAGTGCCATTTTTTCGATGGCCATCTCCCAACTTAAAAACGACTTGTACATATTGAACAAACCATTGGCAGAGACATTATCATTTATTGCCTGAGTGATCGTCAACAGGCTCTTTATCTGAAGCTGTTTCAGGCTCAAATCTTTTTCCAATTTCTCCAATAATGCCAATTCTCTGCTCATACAGAATACTCAAAAATTTTAAAAGGCTAAAAATACCACAAAAGAATGGAAATTCTCACTTCAAAAGAGATTCCTTACAAATACTATTATTGGAATGTGTATACTAAGACAAATGAATTTTTGCCCTTTGGCAAAAACAAAATTTTATTTTATTTTTTTAATATACAATGTCGCATTCAATATAAAAATATGATATATTTGCATCATGAAAAATATTATACTGCAAAGGCAAACTAATAATATTTTAGATAACAGTGAAAAAGACGAATAATTGGGCTTTAGAAATCGGTTAACGATATTAAATAGAAGCAAAAAGTGAAAGTGACAAAATATTGAATATGCCCAAATTTGTCCACAGTTTGATTCCTAAGGAGATAGAATCCTGATTTGAGCTGTATTCACTGCAATACATTGACCGTATATCCCAAAAATGAACATAAATAGGTTAGTTAAATAGTTTTAATAGTTAAGTCATTTTGTTAAAGACGAAAGAGCCCTGTCCCCGCAGGGCTTTTTTTATTTAATTACACCTACAAGTCAAATATAATAGACGCTTATCTATTATTTCATGGAAAAATCCATACCCGTTGATTACAACTATTTAGAGTCATTATAGGACGCATTTATATACATTACATCAATACCGTTTTCCTACAATAATCATCTTCACAAGTAATGATATTTTAAAATTTCAATCAAGCAGAACCAAACATATATTTGATTTTTAATTTATAAAGGATTAACACATAGAACTTAAGTTATGCATATTGCTTTAAGAGGTAAGATTAAATAAGATGGTTGACTATGCAGTCAAAATGTTATTAAATGAAGGAAAGCGGAATATTGATCACTGCATTATCTGTAACAATAAAAAGCTCAAACATTATTTAAATGTAAATGATTTTTCGATTTCAGATAGGATTTCAATCTTCGCGAATGCTGAAAATGTAATCTTGTTTTTACAAAAGATGCACCTTCGGAGTCAGAGATACCCCCCATTACGAATCCGAAAGCTATACATCACATTTCGAAAGGCACATATCAACGTTTCGTAATGATTTTTTCGCTATTAAGCGAAAATAGTTCTCTCGTAATTCATGGAAGCCGGAGAATCATTCGTATTGTCATACCCCTAAATCACTGGGCAGGACAATTTGCACTTGGTTTAGTATAGATTGTGAGCAACGTAAAAACGTGAAAGGCACTGACTTTAATCTCAAACAATATCTTCACTTCATGCATCAAATAAGAAATGATCATGTCGTTAACCATCCAAATTGAAAGGGATGTTCGGAAATGGCTGTGCAAAAAATAATTTATTCCACTATATTGAGAGGCCTAATAAAAATTCGCTTATGATAATCAATACGATAAAAAACTGGGGGTTAATTTGCCTGATGCTATTTTCCGGAATTCTTTCCTTTGGTCAACAACAAACCATGGGTGTTTTCATCTATGATAAAGAAAACACCGCCGATGGTTATATATTCTTTTCTCCCAATAGCTATACAGATGCTTATCTTATAGACAACTGTGGGTTTTTAGTCAATTCTTGGGACAGAGACCATGTTCCGGGTTTAGCGGGACACTTAACGCCCAGTGGATTAATGCTTAGAACCGGTAAAGTCAATGGTCCTTTTTATTCTCAAGCAAGTACTGGTGGAAATTTAGAATTAGTAGATTGGGATAATAATACGGTCTGGTCATCAGATTTCAATCAGTTTGAATTTATCCAACATCACGATGCAGTGCTCATGCCCAATGGCAATGTTATCTATATCGGTTGGGAAAGAATCAGCCCAGCCCAGCAAATCGAATACGGAAGAAACCCATCAGAAGTATCTCAACCTCATCTTTGGGGTGAATTTATCCAAGAGGTAAAACCCATTGGCAACTCCGATTACGAAGTAGTTTGGGAATGGCATCTGCAAGATCATTTTGTGCAAGATTACGACCCATCCAAACAAAATTATGGTGTTGTGCAGGATGAATTGGGCAAGGTCGATATCAATTATGAAGGTCCTGCTATTTTTAGCGATGAGGATTGGTGGCATTGCAATGCTCTGGATTACAATGAAGACCTTGATCAGATCTTACTTAATTGTAGAAGCAATGGTGAAGTGTGGATTATTGATCACAGCACTACGACTGAAGAAGCTACCGGTACAACGGGTGGCAACAGTGGTAAAGGGGGTGAATTGCTCTATCGCTGGGGAAATCCATCATCATACAAAAGGGGCTCGATTGCCGATTTGCGACAATATGGGTCTCATGGCCATTATTGGATACCAGAAGGTCTGCCCAATGCCGGAAAAATTATGTTTTTCAATAATGGCGATCAGAGACCTCAAGGCTATTACAGTACTGTAGAAATGATAGATCCGATCTTTGAAAATGGGGAATATCGCAAAAACAATAATGAAAGATATTATCCTCTGGAACCAGAAATCGCATACAAAGCTCCCAATCCGTTTGACTTCAGATCTACCTACCTTTCCAATGCCAACCAGCTTTCCAATGGTAATGTTTTCATAAATGAAGGTGGCACAGGAAGATTATTCGAAGTAAATGCTCAAGGTAATATCGTTTGGGAATACCTGAATCCTGTAGATGGAAGCGGACCTAATGTGCAAGGCGAAAATGTCTGGAGTTTTCAGCGACAGATTTTCAGAGCATATAAGTATGAGCCAGATTATCCGGCATTTGAGGGCAAAGATCTTACTTCGGGAGAATTGTTAGAAGGGGACAGTGAATACAATCAATGCATGGACGTATCTACGAATGACGAAAATACATTATCGGATGTCGGACTGACATATGATTTAGGTTCCGGTTTTTTGACCATTGAAAACATATCAAACAAGAATCTAACTCTAACGGTACAGAGCATTGATGGAAAAATACACATGCAAGAAAGTATTAACAATGCATATCATGAAATCAATTTGAATGCCCTTCAAGCTGGAGTTTACGTAATTAGTGTTGTAACATCTGATGGTAAAAAAGGGCTGAACAAGAAAATTGTAAGAATTTAGCTTCCATAAAAAAACCATCGCTGTATTGCTACAACGATGGTACAATTCTCTTAATATTATTCGTCAACTTACTTGCTAGAGAAGGCTATTCCTTTTAAGGATCGATTTCTTGCCTTTCTTGGATTATATGATTTTG
>JBCCVV010000218.1:0-11384 GCA_039194925.1 Bacteroidota bacterium | reverse complement strand
TCCAAGAGATTTTCCGGAAGTAGAATATGCAACAGCAATTTCAGGACCTTACGGTAATAAGCTTTTTTCTGTAAAAAACGAGTTGGGGGAAAAGCTCAATTTTTTGGAAAAACTGCAATTTGGTTTCCCGAAAAAATATGAAGACTTCAAAACTACCAGAGAAGTACTTTTCAGCGATAATTCCTTTGACTCGTGGTACTTTATTCCAGATATGTTTTTATTGATTTCGCTTTTTGCCATCGTATTCATCCTTATCAAAAAGTTGAGAGATGAAGAAGACATGAACTCAAAGTATTACCCATGTTTCCGGAATTGGATGCTAGGTACTGGCATAATAGCCGTGTTATCTGACATCTATGAAAACAGTACGTATCTTGGATGGATTACCGGAAAGTCTTTTTATCTTCCGTTTGTAGAAGATCTAAAAATTGCATCAATAGCCTTGTTCTTTGGAATCTTCATTCTTTTCCTTCTTGTGCATTCTATTCAAAAAGAAAATTCTCAAGAAAAAAGTGCTAAATCCAAATCCATTTATAGCATAATCAAGGCTTCTTCGATTAGTATTGTAATGTTGATAGTACTCGCGATAGGATTAACCTTGTTGGATCAGGGAGCAACATTGGTTGTGCATTTATACGATGAAGTCGAAGGGTCCAAAGTCACGGGAATCATTCAAATATGTGCGACTGTTTTTCTTATCAATTTATTGGCCATCATGCTCAGTCATTATCCCGAATACATTCAGAGCATCATGGAAAAAGATAACAAAACAAGATGGTACATCAATTGGTGGTTCAAGCTTTTTTCTAAATCAAACAATGAACAAAAGGGAGTTTTTCCCGGACTTATTACATTTACGAATAAGCATTACAATGACCTGACGAAACCAACAGATTCAAAAGAAGACATCTTAGAAAATGTTGATTCTTACCAGAAAAATGATGACTCAACAACTGTTGCAGCTGCCCAAGTAGAAGACAACTTAAAAACTGGTACTTCAGCCGAACTAGATGCTCCGAAAAGGGATTCGTCTGCTCAAGAGGCAGATAAGCAAGTTAATGCTAACAACAAAGGTAGATTTGAAAAATTAGATACCCTATTCCGATACCTGCTGGGTGTGATGACTTATGTTGCCTGGTTTTATGTGATATATGAGGCATTTGACCTATACGGCTTGACTGATTTTAATGCTCCTGCTTCCGTCTTTTTATGGACTTTTTTGGTATGTACCATTATCTATTATTTATTCCGCATCCATCGAAAAGATTCTGAAAAACTAAGGGATGAAATCGAAGTTCTTAAAAAAACACCTCCAGACAACAACGTCACCATTACGATCTCAAAAGAAGCAATAGATCAGGTAAAACCATGGACCAGAGGATATATCGCTTTATTTTATATGACGATATTCTTAGGTTTTTGTGCATGGTATGTTTTTAATTCCTTTGGATGGCACAAATGGTCTTTTTTAGTTTCTATCGCATTTTTATTAACCAATACGTTTTTGTATGTCTTTTTTAGATTTACTCGATTCTATCTGAAGTATGTTTGGTTCGATTCCAAACGGGTAAAATATCTCTTGGAAAAAGATCAGGAAGCGGCTTTTAAAAGTAGTCAAAATTCGGTACAACTTGTTCTTGAAAATGGAACCAAAACAAACTGGACACATAAAATTCTTGGTTTTACCAGTTCCAGTTACAATTTTCTTAAATCCATTTCATTTTCTACTCTCGCTGCAGCAGCATACCTCATTTGGACTTTTACTACCATGGATAGCTACATCACCGAGTTTAGTACTATACCCATGTTACTGGCCTTGTTAGCTGTATTGAACATTCTAATAATCTACCCGGTGAAGTTATTCCTGGCCAATGCGCGAAGAAGAAATATTGGTGTAGATGAAAATTTGCTCAACGCTCAACCAGACGCTGAAAATTTGGGCAAAGAACCCATGGATGCCTATAGAAAAAGAAAAAGCAAATTTTACATTTATGCGTTTGCATTTATTGTTTTGCTTATAGGAATTAATATAGCTTCAAACTATAAAAACATCCATAAACTCTATTTTAATAAAGCAACAAGCTATATGACGGTAGATACGTTTTCAAACCGTCTCCTGGATCATATTACTCGAAATATTATTCATGACAGCTGTGGGACCGTAAAACCAATGCTCCAAGTCGCCAGCTTTGGTGGAGGGCTAAAATCAAATTTATGGACACTATTGGTGATGGATGCATTGGATGACTCTTTGAGCGTAAAGCTTTCCAAACTAAATTCTCCGACTCCCCATAAAGCCCGGATTCTCGATCATACCATTTCTTTATCCGGTGTTAGCGGTGGAGCCGTTGGTCTTGGCAACTATATGGTACTGGATCATATGAATCGGGTTTTGCCCGATTATGATCGAGATTCGATAATTCGAAAAATAGGGGAAGAAAATATACTGGCCATCGATGCCGCAGGAATTTTCGGTCACGACAAAATCATGGGTATCCTGAAATTACTTCCGGGCAGCTCTGAATTCAATCGGGATCGATCCTATTATGCTATGGATCGATATATGAAAATTCTTACCCGAACCAATAAAAATAAAGCTTCTGAAGATGAAGAAGAAGCCTACAACATACTTAACAGTTCTTCACTGGCGGAATATTGGAATTCGATGCTTACTGGTGTAAATCATAATCCAGCCTTAATCATCAACACAGCCAGTACGGGGTCAAAACCCGGTGTATCGTTCTCTTTGGCATCTGACTCCATTACATTCCCCGGATATATTCATCTCTCTGACACCCTGCCAGAAAATCAAGGATATGAAGACTTAAAATATTTTGATGCTGTGAGTACCTCCAACAGATTCCCGATAATGAGTCCTACAGCTCAAGTAGAAGAAAAAGGTCACTTTCTGGACGGAGGATATTTTGAAAATTCCGGCTTATTAACCCTAAATCAATTTCTTGCGGAGCTGAAACGAAAATTAAGAAGACGCATAGGCTCCAGTATTGATAATTATCCAATTGGGACCGTTTCAATTATCAACAGTAAAAGCGATTATGTCCGAAAATTTATTAAAAATCATGAAATAAAGAAAGTTGAAATAAATGGTTCTACCAATGCGGCAGCAATTATAGCCGGAATTACTAATATTGATAAACTCCCCAATGTTTTGTTAAGTACCGCAAAGACGTATACTACAAAAGAAGATTATTTATTCACTATTTACATGCCCCATCCTATTACCATTGACGATATTCAAAATGTGATTGGTGGAAAGGTAGCCATAAATAAAGACCTGATTGAAGACATTCGCGCCAACAATGAAATGATAAAGGATGTAGTTGATACGTTCTATAGCGATCAAGGATTAAAAATGGATGGATTGGTGGTCCCACCACTTGCCAGGACACTCTCCAAACCGGCAGTAGACTATGAAATTGCCATGATCAAGCATCATGATTCGGTACGGGTGGTCATCGATTCGATACTTACCTATATCACAAAATGTCCGAAGCAGACCAAAGAACAGAATAAAACGGCCACACCCACGGAGGTCACTTCCGATCAAAATAGGACAACAAGACAAAGGAAGCCAGAGCCACCTGCAAAGTTAAATTTGAAAAAAATCCAGACTTTACCGGAAAAAACTAAGATCAAGAGATCAAGGAAAAAGGGGTATGAGTGATAACTCTGCCCTATTTATTACCATTAAAAAACTAATTCTTATTGGCATGTACACAATCCTACGGATAAGGATAGCAGGTATTTTCATCCACCATCTGTTTAAAAGGAAAAGTAGTTGGGAAGTATATAGTATAGCAATGCATTTTGGGATGGGTATAAAGAGCTATTCATTCCAAAAACGAGAAATAGTGAAGAATTCATGCGCTGATGTGGTATGTATAACATAACAAGATGCAAAGAACGATTCAACTTGCTTTTGGAGCATCAAGTCATTTATGCTCTTCCTCTGTATCATGTATTCTCATCAATTATTACCCTTCAAAACTGGCCGGCACGCTCAGGTAAATACTCACCTCCTTGCCTACAGCAAAGCCAAACAAATTGCCCTTTATGTTGTATTCTTTTCTATTCACTTGGAAAACACCTTCCAAAAAGTATTCACTATCCTTTTTTTCGTAGGTAAATGCAATCGTCTCTTCAAGGGTAACGTCTTTAACCTTAAGCTTCCCGGTAGCCACAAATCCAGTTCCCGAACGCCGGATTGAGGCCATCTTGAATGACATCGTAGGAAATTTTTCTGCATCGAACCATTTCTTACCCCTCGCGTGGTTATCTTTCTTGGTATTTCCTGTCTGAATGGTAGCCACATCCACAGAAACATCCATTTTGGAATTTGATAAATCCGCCGGCTCGAACTGTACAACTCCTTTTAGCCCAGTGAATGTACCTTCCGCTTTGGATGTAGCAAACCGAATGGAATATCCTTCCTCCAATTCGTAACTATGCACGTTATAATTGGCCATCCAAAGCCCGCCTATCGTCATCAGGAATAGTCCTATAATTTTAGATCTCTTCATTATTTTTCATTATTCATTTTACTTGGAGATATTTCTCTTTAATCGCAGCAAATACTTAGGATAGCATTATGTTGCTCCGGATACAGGAAGTTATGGCAACCTTAGCGAATTCTTTATACATGTTGCAGTTAAAGGTCATCATCCTTCTACCTTACTAATTCACAAAAGGCTCAAACTGTTTTCAGATCCGTGATAATCCGCAAAATAAATAGCTGAGTTTATATCACACCATAGCTCCGAGGGTAATATCTTGAAGTAGAAAGAATTGTAGATTTAAATTTCTACTCTTCCAGGAATAATTATGAATTCTTATCATGTCTTGACCAATAAAAAGTTTCCGAGCTGAGGAATCATAAGATAGTAATACCCTGAACTTTGCAAACTCAAATCCAATTCCAGCTCACCGTCGCTATTCGTTGAAAAAGACGACATTCCCTTGAGTATGATCCGTTCTCCGAATACATTTATCAGTCTTATTCCGGAAAGGAGAGGTAACGTCCGAATGGTTACCATATCAGAGGTAGGATTGGGTCCGATTTCGACTTCTACCAAATCTATTTCAATTCGTGGATCGTACCCTATATTCGCGGTGTCGATAGACATGCACTCCGTAACTTTGTTTTCCGCCTCAAGTATATAAATGCCCGGTTGAGACACATCTATAAATGGTTGAGTAGAACCATTGCTCCATGAATAAACCACGTTTTCTTCAAAGAAAGAGTCATCCCCTAGTCGGATCTCATCGCCCGGCTGAATTATCGTGAGCGAATCCAGTGAGATTATTGGCCTCGGAAATACGGTAAAGAAATTTGTTATAGAATCAAAACATCCGTTTTCGTCCGTGTAGAAATTAAAGACACGATAAAAACCTACATTCTCCGGTGAAAAAATATAATCCAAAGTAAAAACAGAATCAAAGGTTTCATCATTTCTTCGAATCAGAAACAAGGATGTCTCCTCCAATTGCTGTTGCAGTGAAAAAACTACTTGAGAATCAAAGTGACAATAGTTTTCATCCAAACCGTTTAATTCCATCTCTGGTTTCGGATAGATTTGAGGTATAATCTGAGTCTCGCTATCGGTGCAATCCTCGCTATTTGTATACCTAAATGTAATAGGAAAATTAGAAGCTTCATTAAGTGGTCTAAAAATAGCTTCACCATTACCTATATTTACTACATCGCTCTCCACAAATTCACCTTCTGCAATATTTCCAATTAATAGTACTTCGGTCTGACGTTCGCAAAATGTAGTGTCTAAACCCGAAAAACTGACATACGTAACGCTGTCAATCTCCACCATAAATGTCGTAGTACTCGTGCAACCATTTAAATTATCTACAGTACCCGTCACGAGATAGGTATTATTGGGAAAAGTTTCTGGAATAGTGTAACTATTGGCTTGATCAAAATCAAACTGTTCGCCATCAATATCAAACTCATACTTAGCTACGGGCAACACATTCCTACTCGAGTCATTTATAATTAATAATTCATTCTCACATGTTGCAAGAGGTTCGAAAATTGCCGTCGGATTAATATTGTTAAAAATTGTAATAGTATCTCTTGTTATACACTCATCCTGATTTATTTCTATAAAAACATCCCGTACATCACCATTCTCAGGCAGAAGCACTACAAAACTGTCCTGGGGTTCTGCAAAGTCTCCAATTCCATCTTCAACCCGTAAGGAAAAATCTGAAATGTCAACATCGAATTCCGAATTATTGTATAGAGTCGTAGAATCTCCAGCACAAACTTCATTTGCTTCTATATCAATTATGGGCTGAAATTTCGTACCTAATAATATATAATGAAGTAAGTCTGCACAGCCCTCAAGCGTATAATTCACCTTTATAAGTATAGTATCGCCATTATCCACAAACACGCTCAAAATAGAGTCTACCGGCATGAGCATTTCATTAATCTCATTGGTGTATTCCACCTGAGTAAATGAATTGTATATAATCGTACTATCCTTAAACGATAAAGTATCGCCGGAAAAACACTGAATGGGGGGAGCAATAAGTTGGATAAACGGATAGACTCTCACTTCCAGACAAAGCGTGTCCAGAATGACTTCAGCCATAGTATCTACAGGGACACTTATGAGTAATAGTGTATCCATATTTGAAACAAAGACACTATCTTCTTGTGAAAAAATACTGTCTTGATCAAGATCATACCAGCTAAAATTATATTCACTGGTATCATATGGAGGAGTAAAGTAAATTCCATCCGTATCAAAACTACAAAGTACCATATCCGTTTTCATTGTTATGGTATCATCCTGCGCATCGAGTAGACTACAGGAAAAAGCAACCAGAATCAAGCTTAAAATCCATATCTTCTTCATATACAATTCTCTGTAAATTCATTATTAAATCGGGCACCTTCTTCATCTATTCTTGTAAGCTGTATAAAAAAAGAATTGTTGCGATCAATTATAGCTGAAGTGAGCATACCCTTTCCCGGCATTTCGACAAAATCCAATATTCTGTGCATTTGATCCATCCGATCACGCTTACACCACAGCGAACCATTATCATACAATTCGGAAGAGAAATGGAACAAAGAATCCTCAAAGACTTGTATTCCTGTCGTAATTATATTATTCCTGGTCAGGTATAGGGCCCTTACATCCGATACCGGATAAATTTCAATATCGTTTACAAAGGCACTTTCGGTTTCGAGATTTACTTCCATGGTACGACCGATTCCTTCACTAACTCCGGTCAGGTAAATGATGGAGGTATCGAGAATTGCCTGTAATCCAAAAAATAGTCGGTCCTCTGAGATCTTATACTTTGTATAGGCAGCTCCACTGGTATTGTCTCGAATAAGATTGGACTGAGCGGGCCCAGCGGTTAACAACAGATAGGTATCCTGCTCTAGACATAAAATATCAGTCACCAGGTGCTCGGCAAAGTACGTCTTAAAGTATAAAGGGTTAAGAAATTGATCCGTTTTTAATACACAGGAATACGAAGTACCCTGAGTAAATACTACACCCCCAAAAACAATATCCATAGAAACTTCATCATAACTAAATCCGGTTAAATGCAACGAGTCAATGTCATTGTAGGAAGTATCGATAAAGGACTCCAGATTGTCAAGCGATTGAGAACTGTTGTAGCTTTTGTCTAAAATTTGTAAATGAAAATCAGAATTAAGGTCATTAAAGCCGATCAGATAATTCTCCCCGTAAGCATCAAAAAATGTGAGACGACCTTCACCAATACGTTGAATTGAATCCATGGTGAGGTTCCAGGTTTCGTCATATTCCTGACCGATTTCAACGATAATAATTTCTCCCAAGTTGTCTTCAATGGCCATGGCAAACAGATTATCCCGAATGACTATAATGTCCGATTGCATATCCTTGGAAACACGAAATTCGTCTAGCGTAATGTTATAATTAGGTATTAATTCATCATCATTCCGATCCAAATTTATTTTATTCAGATCACAGGAAGATAGCAGTATCGTTACCATTAAAAATAACCCTAAAAAATTGGACATTCCTATACGCATGCGTTAAAATTTAAAGGTTAGAGATGGACCAATACCGGAATGGGTCAAATCAAATGGACTAAATTCCAGTTCATAGAGCACGGCACATCCTGAGTTTTTAGATTTAATATCTTCCCGGATATTGTTATATTTTCGATAGTTCTTTTTCAAGTCCAAGTAACTGCATATAAATACACCTGCCGTAAATGCAGTGGCCGCAAGAAATTTCTTATGATTTTTATTTGCCTCTCTGTAATTGGTATCCTGAATTCTAAAGGTTTCTGCTAATTCATACTTGCCCTTCCAATCCTGAGTTTCTCGGTAATAATGATTCGAGGTATAAATTCCGGCCAGGATTAAACCGGTATAGACAAAAAATCGAGTATCCTTTCCAAAATTTGTTAATCCATAGGGAGGGTATACATTGTCCCAAAATGTCAAATTTATTTCCTCTCCCAATTGAATTTGCAGCGAATCTTTTTTACCGTCACAATTATCGTCTGTTATACCATTGTCACAATCAACCGGAGCCCCTGGAAAAACTGATGGATTCGAATCATCACAATCGCATTTATCTCTTAAATTTTCAGACCAGAGATTATCTATACAATCACAATTAATACTGCTGTAATACCCATCGCCATCGTTATCTACGCAACACTTGTCTACATAACCATCGCAATTATCATCATCACCCCATTTGGAGCAATCAATCGGAGCTCCTGGATAAATATCAGGATTACTGTCATCACAATCAACAATATAATTATATCCATCTCCATCTTCATCTTTAGGTGGTTCCAAGGCTGGACAATTGCATGACTCCAAAGACTTCCTCAACCTCTTTTCTTCCTTTTTATAGTTATCCACCTCTTTCTCATAAATTACCAAAAACTTTATTTCAATGTTTCGTAGTCTTTCTTCCGTGTCAAGTAAACGTACATACAGATCATCGCAATCCTTAATTTTTACCGAATCCCTTCGGTCAAAACGTAAACATTCCCTCTTATACTTATTTTGTAATTCCAAATACTCTTCACCATATTTTTCGTACCTGGAGCGATTCAGCATTTTCGACATGCGTCCCTTAAGGCTTTTAAGCATCAGATACTTCGTGAAATCAATTTTGCTAGTGGGTCTTAAGCTGGAATTCACATCTTCAGATTTTATGGTATTTTCCAAAAACTCCATAGTAAAGTGATAGAAATACGAGTTATAGGAGACACCATAATCGGTACTGACCTTTTCGGCTGCTTTGGTCTGATTTCTAGATGAATGAGGCGCACCCGTTGCTAGAAAATCTTTTTGATAGACGTAATTAAAATTAGTCATATCATTGAGCAATTTGAGGTAGCTGGATCTGTTGTAGGGTTTATTGATCTTATTTTCAAAAGAACGATCGTTAATGCCTAACCCCTCTCCAGACAATGGATCATCCGACAACAATCTGAATATGGAAATATTGAGGTGATACCTGTCTTCCGTGGCCGTATTGGGATCCACATATAAATTGATGTATTTCACCAGATCGTTGTATCGTTCGATAATCTTGCAATTCAACAGAGAATCGCGCCCTTCAAAATCAAAGCGTCTGAACTCTACCTGGGCATTGCCGGTATAGACGAATAGGATGAACAGGATTACCAGAGCATGTTGGACTAGCGCTTTCATCATCGAAACTCTATATAAAGTTCAGAAATCTTTCCACTCACCGAATCATAACTAACATCGACAATCTTAAGATCATGTTTATTGGTGGGCAACCCTAATTTGACATCCGTTGTTAGGAATGTCTTCAGTGGTCCTCTGTCGATGCCCGATTCATCATACACCGTTATATTTTCTGATACTGTATGACGAAACAGTTCATCCATGGCCGCTTTGGATTGTTGTTCGAATTTACCCCCTCCTCTACTTGATCCTTGTACGACAAGGGGCTGTAAGATTTTTCTGACCTGATCCGTAGAAATCTTAATTTCTATTTCCATACTCGCCCTATTGGATACCGGATCTGCGAGATTTTCTACCCCATAACTCACATCATATTTACCTACCGTATTTCCTGTCATACGGATTGTTCTATTTGTGGGATTAAACAGTTCCAAAGAACTATGACCACTCCATTTCAATCGATCCTTGGGAAGCAATCCCTGCGGATCTGCTTTTAATTCCACCTCCTGCCCTACTAGAATAGTATTTGAAGGAGGTGCGATCATCAATTGCGGACAACCATCGACATCACCCTTTCGCCCAGGGCATTGATCGCCAGTTTTCAGCACCCATTTTGCTGGATTATTGCCTTGTGGAAATTCTTTATAGATATTCTCATCTCCCAAACCATCGTCATCTTCATCGTAGTAATAGGTAGTTATTTCTGTGGAGGCAACACACTCACAATTATCATCAAGCCGTTCATCGGTAGTGGTTGGATCGCCATCATCACATGGGTCACCTCTTCTTCCTATGTCAGGATTATTGTCATCACAATCCGCACTGGCAATAATACCATCTCCATCCTCGTCTTGTGCACTTGAAAACTTACTTCCTCTGCATGTACAATCTGCTTGTATCCGATCATTACTGGTTTCATCATTGCCATCATCACAGATGTCTCCCTTCCTGCCGATGTTAGAATCATTGTCATTACAATCTTCTGAAAGAGGAATGCCATCCCCATCATTGTCCGCATCTTGCAGAGGGGTACAATTGCACTCTTTGTCCACTTTTCCCTTTATTCCAGGAGCAAATTCACATCCTTTTCCCGAGCTCTTACATCTTGAAGTAGGTGTGCGTATGGAATAGATTTTTATATCACTATCATTGAAAATTAGTTTTATTTCGGATTCGAGGCGTTTTGTTAATTTCAGAGCAGGTCTTTCTTGTAAATTGAAGGTATAATCCATTTCCAGAAATACGGTATATGAAGTGTCCTTCTCTCCAAGATCTGAATTGATTTTGTAAGCAAGGCCAGATCGGGAAAAATCATGTCGGTGATCTTCAATTACTCTTTTGTAATAATCTTCCATTTCATTCTGTACAGATTCTCTAACGGCATCTTCAATGTTGAAGTAAGATTCAAGAGGGAAGATAAAGTTGTCCAGTTGGGCAACAGTCTCCTTTTGATCCGACAACTGATAATGATCTTTTAAGAACTGATAGATATCGTTTTTCACCCTATCATCTTCATCACCTCCTGAAGTCATAAGGGGATAAATCAAAAAAATAAGCCCAAGCAAGAAGATAAGACATATCAGAATGAATAGTATATTTTTTCTATTTCCCGATGAATTTTCAAATTTTCTATTTCCGGTCATGATCGTGTAACTTTAGT
>JBCCVV010000217.1:0-11411 GCA_039194925.1 Bacteroidota bacterium | reverse complement strand
GTGGCAAAGAAAGCATAGGTCAATACCGTAGTTATGCCGCAGCCTGGAGTGGTCTCGATTAATAAACTATCATAGTCTAATGGCTCTGAACAGGCATCTGCAAACATTACATTCGCATACGCATCCAGCCATGCCGTAAGATCAGCTGTATTGCCCGCGCCATCGCATTCTACAATTGTATCCTGAGCCGGTACCGTTACGTTCGGTGAAATATTATCAATAAGAGTTATAGAGGCAGAATCAACAACAGAATTATTGCAATCATCTGTTGCCGTAAATCTCACAGTCAACGCTTCATTACACATAGTTGGAAGCATCATTGTGTAATCATTGGTTATGATAACGTCGCTACAATCATCGCTACCTGATGCTGTATTTAACCAATTCTGAATTATAGCCTCATTGTTAATATTTTGACACTGTAAGGTTAGATTTTCTGGAACATCAATCGTGGGGTCAGCTGTATCTGTAATCGAATATGTTCCTGTAGTACTAACGGCATTTCCACAAGCATCCGTTGCCGTAAAAGTGATCATTATACTGGTCATACCCGCACAGCCTGTTGGCAAACTTCCGTTCCAATCATTTGTCCAGGATAGAGGACCGCTGCATCCGTCACTAGCAGCGGCACCACCATTCGAATTAAGCCATGATAAGAAGTTTGTTGTATTATCCTCTTGACAATTTACCATAGGACTATTCGCTGGAGAGTCCAATGTTGGCATTGTGGTATCAATCGTTGTATACGTGCTTGTACAACTGGTACTGTTACCTGCCTCATCTGTGACTATGAAAACATACGTTGTAATACTAGTTCCACCACATTGGTTGATTTGTGAAAGGATATAAAAATCCTCATCCAGGGTAGTCGTACAAATATCAGATCCCATTAATGTAGATGCCCAAGTTGTGATATCTTCACTCCCACATTCTATCATATCTTGCACCTCGGGACAAACATCAATAGTTGGACTTTCACAATCTGTAACTGTAACCGTAAAATTACATGAACTGGAATTAGATGGATTCGCGTTATCTGTAGCGGTAATGTTCACGGAACTTGAACCCAACATAAAACTATATCCTTCTATCATTGCCGGAGTACTTATACTACCATCTGGGTTTGTAACACTGTAACTTAACGTAGTTGTACTACAATCACTAGAAACTGGATTGACTGTGGCATCCGCTACCCAAGAACAGGTGCCATTATCCGCACATTGATTTAAACTAGGTGGACAAACCAACTCAGGGTTTTCCGTATCAATAACATGTACTACGGTTGTACACATTGTAGAATTCCCGCACCCATCCCAAGATTGAAAAGTTACCGTTGTAAAACCTTCACTAAATGGAATATTGGGCAATGGATTTATTTGTTTGGTACTATCCACTCCATTACAATCGGTTGCATTAGGAAGAGGCAAGGCAATATTGGCTTCACAATCATTTACATCCACAGCAAAAGTTAACGTATCCTGGCAAAATAAGTCTGGTCCGGTATTGTCATTAGATATCACAATATTGGATGAAATAGAACTACTTGCCCCACAGGAATTTGTAACTGTCCAAGTTACTGGTATCGTGGCTCCGCAAAGATTCATTATAGCTGAAGCATCATAATCATTTGTAACAACCAAATCTGCCGCGACATCACAATTATCAGAAGGTACTACATCGTCCAACCACTCCGCAACTAAGAGTGATAAATCTTGACCACAATCCACCATTAAATCCATAGGTGCTGTTAAGGTTGGTGCCTCCGAATCAAAAACCGTATAAGTAGCGGTTTGAGATGCAGATTCATTACCACAGGCATCAACTGCCGTAAATCGGTATGTATAAATCGTTTGTTGGGTTGTAGCATTACAAATCTCTTGCGTATTAATCAATGCAAAATTTACGGTTGGTGAGACATCACATAAATCCGTTGCTGATGCCGTTGAAGCCCAGGCTGAAGGATTAGGATTTGCATCACATGAAATATTATCCAATCCTGGAGGAAGTGATAAAACTGGATCTGTAGTATCGATTAGGATAAGATTCGCTACTTCCGTAATGCTATTACCACAATCATCCATCGCAGTAAAAGTATACGGAGTAATCATTGTTCCTCCACAAGTATTAACGGGAGTATTCGCAACAAAGCTTACAGATACCGAACTGCATCCATCTACTGCGATTCCACCTCCATTTGAGGTCAACCACGCATTTATGGCAGCTGTATTATCTACACCACATTCGACAATTAAATCGGATGGAGCATTCATAATAACAGGCTTTACGTCGTCAATAATAGTGTAGATTATTTCACAAGTGTCAGATTCCGGAGTCGTCATCCCATCTCCTGGATCATTGACGATAATTTGCCTCATGAGAATATAAGGATCTGATATACAACCCGTTCCTCCATTGTTTGAATCGTTCACAGTAATCGTTGGAACACCACATGAATTAACTATTGCAGACACACCGTCGATGGCATTAAACCATGCTACAGTAGTACCGGCGACAGGAATATCTCCTATACACTCCAGGTTAACCAATTCCAATGGGCACACAATTTCAAGGAAACAGTCAGGTACCATAATAAAGGCCGTATCTGCATCTGTAATTTGTGTACCCGATGGACTTTTTGAAGTTACATCCGCTTCGTTGATAAGTGAGGAAGGTCCCGTTAATGAATTGATCTCTGCTGTCATTTGCACAGTTATGGAATCGCCTGGATTCAAGCAGCCCGTTGATCCGTTAAAAATTGTATCAATTACTCCACCATTATAGCCCATTAGCAAAGTAGGGACTTCAGCAGCATTGGTAACAGGTGTAATTGCAGGAGCAACTGTAATTCCTTCAAATGCACCTCCTAATTGAGCAACAAAATCATCTGATAGTTGAATACAGGTTAATTTTTCATTTCCCGGATTGGTAATCAAAAATTCAAACGTTACGTCAAAATTGCCTTCTGCACCACTCTGAGATGGAACCATACCTAATACGGATTTCATCAAATCGATCTGAGGAATACTAATGAAAGCAGGGTCAGCATCGTCTTCATCTGTATCTCCACTGGTATCCAAAGGATTTCCGGTTCCATCGCCATTAAGACTTCCGTCAGATGCACTACCTGCATTACCACCTGAGTCATTATCTGGAGTGCTATCTGCCTGACTGTCAATGTCATCCTCGGTGATATCATCGCCGTCTTCATTTTCAAAATAACCAATTTCTGCGACATTAATATATTGATCTGCATCTGCTTCCTGAATGACCAGAGAAATGGTAGTAGTTACCATTTCACCTGTACTTATTGGTCCGGGTATGGTATCCATTGCAGTAGTTCCAGCTAACATCCAATTAGGTTCATTTGAAGTATCCCACGCAAATCCATTCGGGATGTAATCGTTTATTTTAATATTCTGAACGGTTTCGTTCCCCTGATTGGTAACCATAATTTGAAAAACAACCGTATCTCCATAATCATAGGGAGGAGGGGTCAATACATCCTTTACGAGTGCTAAATCAACTACTCTGATCAACTCTGGATCTTGATCATCTTCGTCTGTATTTGGATTGGTATCGCCCGGAGCTCCCGAACCATCCCCGTCCAAAGAATTATCAGATCCACTATTCACAACTCCACCGGCGTCATTGGTGGGGTCATTATCAGGAGTACTATCTTCATCTTCCAATGATCGATCAACTCCTAGCGTATCTGTAAAGGAAAAAATCTCTGCTGTATTAATATAAGCATCTGGTGTAGAAGACATTACCAACTCTAATTCCAAAGGAATAATGGTTGTTTGACCTGCTTCCAAAGTATCAGAGAGAAAATACATTAATGTATCGGTCGCAGTTTGCATCCAGCCATTATTAATAGCTGGTAAAAAAGCAAAGCCCGAAGGTAGAAAGTCGTTTATTTTTACATTATTTACATCCTGAAAACCCTGATTGGCCAATGTTATATTGAAAGTCAGCGTATCTCCATATTCAAAAGGCCCAAAGTCATCTACCTCTTTAATCAGAGCCAAATCATAAATGCAAGGCAGGATATTTAACACAGAATCAGCGGACATACAACCAGTATCAATCGCCAACGCGGCCTGCGCAAAAATATCAATAGGAGCGGAATTAGACAAAATGATGGTCTGTGAAGTCGTACCTGATAAAGTGGAAATCGGTATACTAAAAGATTGGCCTAGGATTTCCAGTTCTATGGTGTCAGTACCTCCCAAAAATCCATACGTATAAATTGCATTGGTCCAATTTACATCAACCGTAACTTCACGTGTATGATCCATTCCATCAAAGAGACAATCGCTGATATTAGGGAAAATCACTTCCATATTGCAATTTGGTATAAAGCCTGCATCTATTGTTGAATCAAAGGTTCCATTCGGTAAAAATATGGATGCGGTTCTTCCAGTGGATGTATTTGCATCGCTGTCATTAAGGTCATCGCCACTATCAGCATTGGTAAAGACAAACCCATCGGGCATTACAAATTCTACTACATAATTACCCGCTACCAAATTATCGAACAAATAGAATCCATTTGCATCCGTTGTAGTTGTTGCAATATGATTTCCAGAAGTTGTATTTGTAGCATTGTATAAGAACACCACTACATCTGGGATCCCGGGTTCATCAAAATCTTGCAGGCCATCTTCATTTATATCAAACCAAACGGTATCACCAAGTGCCGTACCCGGAGCGCATGCAACACCATTGACTACCACTTCTTTGCTCGCAGCACAACCATTAACATCTGTGTAAGAAATGTTGTAAGTAGCAGATCCAGATTGAACAGGATTCAAAGTTGGAAGATTACTTGTTGCATCATCCAAACCGGTAGATGGTGTCCATAAAAAATCGGCACCCTCAACAGGTCCAGGCAGAATCACAGATTGTCCTTCACATGCTGGGACTGAGGCCATGCTCGTCGTCTCAGAAAAGACAGTTACTTCTAATGTATCATATGTAAAACATTCATCAAACGAGGATCTTAGCGCAAAATTCCATACGATGTCCAATCCCGATGTATTCTGAAATTGAAAATTTGTAGGAGTAGAATCAGTAGAGGAAAGTGCCCCTAAATTCGAACCATCGATGCTAATCCATTTATAGTCAAATCCAATAATTGAATCAGGTCCAACAGATATGACTTCATCTGAACAGACAGAAATCATCATGTCAAATTCATTCTCAATGTTAACTTTAATCTGATTCGAAACTTCTAAGTCACAGGTACAGGTAGTCAATGGATTCAATACAACCAATGCATTGCAAAGACCAGTTGGAGGAACAGGTATACTGCCCGTCACTATTGCTGTACCTCCTGTTGATATCATTATATTATTGGAAGCGTCAACTACTTTATTATCAATCAGCGTATCCAATAAACCGTCACCATCTACATCATTCCAAAACTCAATTATCAAATCACTGGTTGCATCAAGCGGAACTATACCATTGTTCATAATATTAATCTCATAATCCAGTGACGCACTGGAAGGGGGCATAGAGACCAGAGTCAAATCCGTAGATAAAATACTCAAGTCAGGTTTTTCAATGTTAACATTGATCGCATCTTCACCACTCAGTACAGCAATATTGCAACTACTTCCATCACAAACTGCATTGGCAGTACTGTATGTTTGAATAATCAATTCTGAATTGCCACATTCCTGCCCTACGTCATTGGCCATTACATCAATATCAAAAACAATGACATCGTTGTTTTCAAGGCCGGATTCAATCGGAATAAAAAGACAGATGATACCACCTTCATCAACTACTTCTGGCTGTACTGCAGTCGAATTGGCAATGGGGTTATAGCTCATATCAACATACGACAGTCCGAATGGCAATATTACTTTTATTGTGTCTGAACTAACTGTCGTAATTCCTGAATCTGCATCAATGACCATCTCAATACTTACGGTAGCATTGTCTCCATTGCATGGGTTAAGCGTGAGATCATTAAGTGAAAGGTCGATTTCGTACTCTGGAATAGCATCTCTAATAAATAATCTTGGGCCCGTAGACGTGATTCTTGGCAATTCATCTCCACAAAGATCGGTAGCCCTGACAACAAATCTTGCCCGGGAACCTGAAGTAAAATCACAGGTAGTAACAGCATTCCAACGTAAAAGAACAATATTAGAATTGCTGAAAGATCCAAGAGATCCAATAAGTCCAATAGAATCCAAGGTAGGATTCAGGTCCGTAACATTTATGCTCCATCTATTTCCAAATATATTGGTAGGCTCATTCACGAAAGTCCATATTGTATCGCCCGGCATACCACCTGCCGGAGGCACTGGATACGCGATTTCGAATGACATAGGTACATAGTCAGACCCAGCGGGCAAATCAAAATCAAATTCTATATCATTTACGTTACCAAGTGCAGTGCTCGAAATTCGTTGTATAAAGCATATCGTATCGCAAAGATCATACACCGTATTCCCTACAGGCTTAAGAAGTTGACCTGTAAAAGCACTTTCGACCGACACAAAATCAATGGTAGATGGATCATTGCATGTCGCCTCTTCTACTGTCTCAGGATATCCAACGCAATCCCAACCTGACGTAAAACTCAAACTCTGAGGGTCACAATTCGTTACATTAACGCATACCTCAAACATACGTGAAGAACTTTCATCCGTTAACCCTAACTGATATATGCCAAACGGACTTGGTAGAATTAAGGTACTTGCTCCTCCAGTGACTTCGGTTACGGAAGTTACAACCATTCCTCCGGTCAGAGATTCAATATTTAACCAGGAAAACGGTGCATCGATATTGCTTATATTGTTTAGTTGAATTTCCACGCAAGACATGGGTTCAAACAATTCAACCTCATTCGAAAGGGAAGAAGCGATTAAAGTGGGACCTCCGGTATAATCAAAACTTTCACATATAAAATTAGATTGAATTTTATCAACACAAAAGACTTGATCCTCTACATCTGAAAGGAGGCTCGAACATGCTTCAAAACTTGAGATTTCAGTCTCACAATTACCACGAATTCCTGGATAGAAAAAGATATTATAACCACCGTCAATGCCTTTTTCGGAATATTCCGGAAGATTAAGGGATTCAATATAATTTTTTACAAAAAAGCATAATGTATCACCACTTTCCA
Source organism: Bacteroidota bacterium (assembly GCA_039194925.1). Lineage (GTDB taxonomy): Bacteria > Bacteroidota > Bacteroidia > Chitinophagales > Saprospiraceae > CAJXUU01. The sequence continues at coordinate 4,264 of JBCCVV010000217.1, read as the reverse complement.
CAAAAAATGAGATAGGAATACCTCCGGATTGCATGGAAATAATATCGTTATCTGGTCCTAGTCGCTGAATAAGCCTTAATCCAAAATCATCTAAGCTGTATTCCAATTCTGGTGGTTTAATAAAAAAGTACTTTTCAGGAATACCCGGACTTCGTATTTCATTGCAAAACTCATCAAAACCAAGACTTCCATAATTAAGGTCATGACGAATGTTGAAAGGAGAAATTTCGCACCCTCCAAAGTCCTGATTCGAAATATTTATACGTTCAAATGTTCGAATTCCAATTTGATTGAGTGTTTCGATAAGTGTATTACAAGCAAATCTGGTACCCGTATCGTAAGGAGCATCGCTTAAATAGAATTCTGGTTCGTAGGTTATTGGAACGGATTGTACGTTGTTGAGAGGTTCTTTTGGAGAGTAATAAACACATAAAAATAACGAATCACCTTTAGCATATTGAAACCCCGTAAAATCACTGCATCCCAATCCTATCATTGAAGGTATAGACAAGTCTGTAACCATGGTATCACCAATTGCAAACTGACTCAATGAATTGCAGATTAATGTGCTACCTGAACTGGCATCAAAGACCGAAAACTCTGCACCAATAATACTAAACTCAGAGGTTTGAACATCAAATTCTAAAAATGCATAATCCCAAAATTGAGAAGCCGTCATCATGCTGTCATTGACAACGCCAGTAATCTGTATTTTTAAAGAATCACCCTGAACGAATCTTTTTCCTTTTGCTGTAGACGCATCCGCCATGGTAATTCCGTCATCTGCAATGAAATCATTGTCTGCATCAAGAAAACAATAATTGGTTCTGTTTATTTCCAATTCTGTCACGGTTAGTCCATTGCAAGCATCGCAAGCAGGACAACTGAAAACAAAAGGAAATGAAGACGTACAGGATGCATTTGGTTCACAAGTAGATGCACATGCCGGATCGGGGAAAAAGAAGTTTTGCATGGACAAATTCGAAGTTTGCGAACATCCTTGAGGTTTTTCTGAACAATCTACCGTGTAACAAATTTGAATAAAACCAGAAACATTGCGATCAATATTAAAAATAACACTATCCGCTGCCCCAAACCCATTATCCATATTTTGAACAATGGTCAATCCTGAAGCAGGAGTTCCGTCTGGGTCCAAAATTGTGGCTGATGTTATATCAATACCGCAATCGACGACCAATCTAGTTTCAAAGTATGCATCTGGATACTCCGCAGAAAATGTTCCATTCATCCAGGTAGCGAATCCAGAAGTTATTTGAAAATCAATACATCCCGAGCCAGCTACGTTTGATTCTCCTTCTAAAAATCCCAGTAAACGTGCATCGAATTCTGCAAAATCGATATCATCGTTTTCGGACAATTCAATGTCACACGGATTAGTCCAAGACACGGTTTCAACACTTGAAAAGTAAATATTATCCACATCACAAACCCTGCAATCGCATCCATGCTCCAGATGATAGATAAAATAAAGCGTATCCCCTGGTCCTAAATTTACATTCTCTAAAAATGCGCTAGCTGCTCTATATAAGCCAGGACCTGTTGCACATTGTCCATTTACTCCTATCGTCCCCGAGGCAGAGGTAGTATCAATAGCCATTGCAGAAGTGAAAGGGCCTGTTGGATTTGAACTGTACTGTAAAGAAGACCCAACTATCGCTGCAGGATTACCTCCTGTAGATAATTCTAAGGTAATGTCTTTTGCAAAAGAATTCCCTTCGTTTATAATAATTAAAGCAAGTGTAGTAACCGTATCAGAATAACAAGCAGGGCGATCGATTAGAGGCGCATATTGTCCATAGGTCAAATCTGGAATCGCAAATCCATAATCTACGCCGGTAGTCGACACATTACTCATACTACAAACACTTTCACTTCCACAGCCAAATTGAATTGCTCTTCGTATTGGATCCGGACTCCCAAATTCACATTGTGTACCAATCCACACTTCACAAACTAGTAGTGACTCATTTTCATCCAAGAGCCCATTGCCATTGCCTGTACCTCCCCCTATACTATGATCTCGTATGATATCATCCGCTGTGATAGTATAAAAAATAGTATCTCCACTGGTCCCTGTTTGCATAAGAGGAACACCGGCGATGAGTACATCTACATTTTGCACTGAACTTGGATTGACAACAAAATATGTAAATGAATCTATTGATCCTGCACCGGCATTAACAACAGGAACTTTGAGTGTATCCTCTACTCCTAATATGGCATCAAAAATATTTGAAGGCCTAAGATTTCCTACAATTAATGGGGATAAGATGCTAAATTCTGCATTACGAATGCTGATTTGAGTCGATGTTTCAGTAGCAGTATTGGTGATCCCTTCACAAAGTTCATCAAAGACCACATCCACTTGGTATTCTGCAGTATTTCCTTCTATTCCACATACTACTGATAATTCTAATGTAAATGAAACCTCCTGTCCATCCTCTAAATCGCCAATCAGAAGGCTGTCCGTTCCTGGAATTACTGATACCGATGGACCTGTTTTGGTCATCAAGGTACTATAATCAATAAAGATTCCATCCGGTAAAATAAAGGACGCCTTTATGTTTTGCACAGTAAAATCATCGCCATTGGTATTTTCAATTGTAACGCAAATGACATCTACATCTGAACATAAGTCTAAAACAGAAGCATTGGATGTGGTAATATCCAAGGGTGAAGGAGGCGCAATCAAAGTAAGAACCGTGGAAGGAAAATCACTGTCTGGAAGCATTTGACAATCAATTTCTCCATCGCATCCAAATGAAGCTCTTCGAAACAAATTTTGTATGGGTGCATCGCAACTGGTAATCACCCAATTTTCAACTACTACCACATCAGTCCCCATCGCAAGAGCCCCAATATCATAACACGTAAAACCTGGAATAGAAGAAGTAGAGATACTTTGCACCACTCCGCCTATTTCTATGCTTACAAGACTTGCATTAGAATTGTTCTCTACACAATAAAACATATTATCCGCATCATCCAAACCTGTATTGGAAACTGTATTACTTACACTAAATTCATAACCAATTACTCCACTGATACCTATAGGTGCAGATAACGGTATGCCAATATCTGGGGCTAGTACATTGATTGGTGATGATGTTGCAGATGCCGTATTTGTCGCCCCTTCACATAATTCCTCATAAACCACATCTACGTCATACTCCACGGCACTACCCAATATCTCACAATCTGTTGTTAATTCTAAACTAAACGACACCTCTTCTCCATCTGCCAAATCCCCAATCAAAAGGCTGTCTGTACCCGGAATTAGAGTGACCATAGGTCCCGTTTTGGTCATCAAGGTGCTATAATCCAGCTCTGCACCATTTGGCACAGCTAATGCCGCTTTAATATTTTGGACTACAAAGTTATTTCCATTGGTATTCTCTATAATTACACAAATGGTATCTGGTCCGGAGCATATGTCAATATCCGCCGGATTAGAAGTCATAATATCCAATGGGGAGACAGGGGCTACAAGCGTAAGATCTGTCGAGGGAAATGCATTATCCGGGAGCATTTGACAATCAATTTCTCCATCGCATCCAAATGAAGCCTTGCGAAATAAATTTTGTACAGGTGCGCTACACGTGGTAATCACCCAATTTTCAACTACTACCACATCGGTCCCCATCGCAAGAGCCCCAATATCATAACATGTAAACCCCGGAATAGAAGAAGTAGAGATACTTTGCATGACTCCGCCTATTTCTATACTTACAAGATTTGCATTTGAGTTATCTTCCACACAATAAAAAACATCCATCGCATCATTTGTACCTGTGTTGGATACCGTATTGTTGATACTAAATTCGTAATCAATTACACCGCTTATCGCATTTGGTGTGGATAATGAAATGCCTATATCTGGGGCTAGTACATTGATTGGTGATGATGTTGCAGACGCTGTATTTGTCGACCCTTCACATAATTCCTCATAGATCACATCTACATCATACTCCACAGCACTACCCAATATCTCACAATCTGTTGTCAATTCTAAACTAAACGATACCTCTTCTCCATCTGCCAAATCCCCAATCAAAAGACTATCTGTACCCGGAATTAGAGAGACCATAGGTCCCGTTTTGGTCATCAAGGTGCTGTAATCCAACTCTACACCGTTCGGTACAGATAATGCCGCTTTAATATTTTGGACTACAAAGTTATTTCCATTGGAATTCTCTATAATTACACAAATGGTATCTGGTCCGGAGCATATGTCAATATCCGC
>JBCCVV010000216.1:0-11485 GCA_039194925.1 Bacteroidota bacterium | reverse complement strand
TAGCGGAAGTATAAAATGCCGCCAAAATGAATTTCCATTTAACTTCTAGGTCCGGATTGGAACCCTGGGCTAGAAATGGCATAGCCCGATTGGCTTTTTTATTTGAAATATTATTTTGGATGTGTAGTTACATATCTCTCTATGATAAAACCCCAAACCATGAATCTATTCGGAGTTAGTTATAAATGGTTGAATTTTCCTGCTCCAGCTAAATACTCCAAAAGGGTGAATGTCAAGCTTCCAGGATTCCTTATTTTTAGTGGAATAAATCGTACGTATGAAAGCCCTTTTTATTTTTATTGGAATTCTACTTTTGGCATTTAATCTATCCATTTGTCAATCCACATTAACAGATCAGGAGATTGCAGAAATTTGTAACGATCCAAAAAAATGTGAGGAGTTTTTTCTCAAATGGGAGGAGGAATCGATCAACATTGCAATGGCTAAGGGCTGGGATGTGTTCATAAGAGAAACCCGGCGAATTGCAAGATTAGCAGGTAAACATAATCTAATTGAATTTTCACGAAGTGTTATGATGGGCGTATATGAGACCCAATACATGTTGAGGGATTACAATGGAGCTTTGAAGACGGTGGATTCGTTGCTTTCTCTTGAAAATCTTAGCAATGGCAATCGACAGGCATTTCTATACAGGGCGGGAACCTTGCGCAATTTCAAAGAGCATTATGATGTAGGTATCCCCATGCTTTTGGAAGCCATTGAGATTTCTCCTAAGGACGATAGTACTTTTTTACCTACCATTTATAGCGATTTGGGTCATGCTTATCACAAAATAGGGGAGAGTCAAAAAGCAATCGATTATCTCTTGCAGGGGTTGAGTATGGATAATAGACCAGAACAGCTTGCTACCAAGTACCTTGTGATATCACATGTGTACAATTCTATTGGTGATTTTGATAAGGGAGAAGCATATCTGGAAAAGTCTGGATTGTATTACGATAAGAATCGTGTGAGCTATTATCAAACTTTCCTGGTTCAAAAGGCGATGATTTACCTCAAGAAAGGTGAATACAAGGAGGCAGAAACCATCATTGATGAAGTGAGTGCCTATGTGGATACGGCTAAAATTCAAAAACCTGATCACTTCTACTTGCTGGTAAAAGCGGAGATTCAGGCCAATCAAGGGGATTTTACAAATTTGAGATCTACCTTGGAAAAGATTGATACATCGACATTTTACCAGTCGTTTAAGAAACATTACTATGCGCACATGTGGTCTTTGTATTATACGGGGACCAACGACTTGGTGAGTGCCCAAAATCATATGAAGGCCTATAGTAAATTAATCGAACCCTCATTTAATTCAAGTGCTATTCAAGATTATTTAGCATCCAATATTAAGTTGGAACGTAAACTTGGCAATTACAAAAAGGCACTTGAATTCACCAATCGTTATCACCATCGGGCCGATTCTATTTACCGATCCGGTCAGGAAAATTATGTATTGGAACTCGGTGAAAAATATGAAAGTGAAACCAAACAATTGGAGATCGAACGGTTGAATGCTCAAAATCAGGTAGCACAATTGGAGTTAGGTCGGCGAAATCGGATGCTACTCTTTGGCGGAGTGCTCTTGACTCTTGCCAGTGTGTTTTCTTTCTTTCTCTATCGACTTTTTGAAAGGACAAGGTCTAGTGAATCCGCGCTAAAAAAGGTCAACGGCGAGCTCTCTGAGTCGCTTCAAACCAATAAGGCCTTACTCAAAGAAATCCATCATCGGGTCAAAAACAATTTGCAAGTGGTTTCTTCTTTGCTCACACTTCAGTCCAAATTTGTCAACGACGATACGGCGCTGGCTGCTATAAATACAGGCAAGTCCCGGGTGCAATCGATGTCAATATTACATCGTAACCTTTATCAAAATGAAAATCTTAAAAGCATCAAGATCAAACCGTACTTTAATGATTTGATTGAAAATCTGGTATCCACTTATCAGGTGGATGACAAGGAGATTTCGATTGCCAGTGAGGTAGATGACATTGAATTGGATGTGGATACCGTAATCCCCATGGGGCTGATTACCAATGAATTGATCAGCAATAGTCTGAAATATGCTTTTGAAGGAAAGGTTTCTGGAACGATCAATCTCAAGATTAAGAAACAGGGTGATACATTAGAACTGAATGTGAAAGATGACGGTATTGGCGTGCCCTTTACCAAAATTCCGAAACGATCCAAGACTTTAGGGATGCAATTGATCCATTCTTTTACCAAAAAACTCAAAGGGGAGATTCAGATCATGAATGGCGCTGGTACCGAAATTAATATTACGATGCCGGCAAGTGGCGTGTAGCTTCTTGTACGATCTCAAAAGAGCTATTAGGAAAACTAAAAGTCCTTGGAAAGATTCATCTTAAACATTGTGAAATTCTTGTGCCCATTGTGGCTCAAATGCAATAGGCAGTTTCGTCGTATACGTTCGCTTTTAACTCTAAAGAATCGTTCGGTTTAGTATCCAATTAGTGTTTATGATCGTTTCCTTCTTTTGGTTTAAAAAAGATTTCTCTAATTGAATTGAAAATGATATTCTTAGCCCAATAGAGAATCACTAATGAACCAAAGATTCCCACTATCGTATCCATATTGCCCAGGCCAAAGTAAAAGCCAACGATCAGTGCGGTAAGTGCCAATGCACTGGTCAAGACATCGGCCAAAACATGCAGGTATGTTGCACGAAGATTGTGATCTGTACTTTCTTCATCGTGGTGTAGAATTTTTGCTGAGAGTAAATTGACTACAAGACCAATTATAGCCACTATAATGGCTTCTCTATATTTTATCTCTACGGGAACGTCAAACCTTTTGACACATTCGATGATCATTGCAACGGCGATTATGGCCAAGACCAATGCATTGAGCAATCCTACATAAGACAACGTTTTGGAAGGATCTACGGAATTACCCTTTGTTTGCTGTCTCAAAACATAGTGATATGCCAACCAACTCGCACCAATTGCGACAACATGTGAGGACATATGCCAACCATCGCTCAGCAATGCCATTGAATTGGCTATGTATCCAAAGGAAATTTCCAATATCATGGTCACCAATGAGATAAGCAATACCCAAGCTGTCTTCTTTTTTTTGATGTCCAGCTGATGTGAACAGTACTTATGATCATGGTCGTGTGGATGATGGCTGTGGCTATGGCTCATGTTTGATTCAACTTAAATCTATATTCGATAATCAAAAGAAAGAATTTTATTATTAATCACAAACTAAAATTGGAATATCAACATTTGTGGCGATTAATTTGCATAGCCAAAAGAGAACTATGGCCTACAATATAACGTGAAGATGTAACGCAGACAAACCAATAAATGATGTACAGATTCGGGTTTTAGGTCATTTCAATTCACGCAAATACTTGAGCAATTCCGGTTTGCTATGCACATCCAATTTGGAATAGATATTTCGGTTATGCGTTTTAATGGTATTGATGGAAAGAAATAGTTTGCTGGCAATATCTCCATTGGTGCTGCCGTTCCAGAGCTCATTAATGATGGCATATTCGGAAGTGGTAATTGGGGAGAGCAGTCCGCGGTTAATTTTATTCAACGGAGGGAGTCTTGATTTTTTTGTGCCATTTTTACGCATCAGTGCTACTTTGACGGCCGGAGCCAGATCTTGCTCTTTATATGGTTTTACCAGATAAGAGGCCGGATAGGTGTCTGCAGCTTGATTTATAGTGTCATCGTCGGCATAAGAGGTGAGAAAGATGAAGGGGATGCCGTATTCCTGGTCCAGTATTCGAGCCAAATCAATTCCTGACATTCCTCCACCCAGATTGATGTCTAGCATGACAAGGTCTACATTTTGATTTGCGATTACTGTCTGTCCTTCTTCACCGGAATGGACCACATCCACTATATCGTAGCCGAGACCTTCAAGATTAATGGCGATATCTACGGCAATAGCGGGTTCATCTTCGACAATTAGTATTTTTTCTGCAGCCATAATATTAGAAAGATAATGATTTTACACCTATTCCATACAAAGGTAAATTGGGAGATTGTTTTAATCCTCACCTGTATGGAGTATTTGTGCTATGTGGTATAAGGTGTAGGGTTTATGGTTTATGGTGTAGGGTTTATGGTTTATGGTATATGCTTTGAAGTTTGTGGTTTAGGCTTTTGGTTTTATAATCAAAGTTGACTTATTGACCTCAAGCGCCTTTCCTTTTTTGCGTTTGTATCGAAGTGTCAGAATGATCACAAGGGCTATGGTGATGCCTCTAAAAATATTGGAATAGCTGCCCCCCAATGCATTGGTGCTTACGGAGAAAAGCTCCCAAGACAGATTCATCAACATGTGTAAAAAGATAGGAACCCAAAGGTTGTAATTCCATTCTGAATACACCCAGGCAAATAGAATACCTCCCATGAAGGTCACCATAAATATTCCTACAATCTGATTGAACTCTGAACCTTGATAAATGTGCACAGAACCAAAAAGAAGCGCTCCAACCAGTACCGATAGAATATAGCCCAAACGACTAAATCGAAAGAGCATGCCAAACAAAAAACCTCGGAAATAGAGTTCTTCAAAAAAGCCTGCGGCAATCACAGCAAGTACAATTCTATTCAGCGAAATATCAGCGTTGAAATCAAATAAAAAGGCAAAGCCAATAAACATCGGAAGTGTACAAATCAATGCGAAGACAAACCCTTCAAGAGGTGATCCATTCAGGCCAAGACTATCAAATAGTTTGGTTCTGCCATGAAGAAGTATGGTGCCAATAAAGAGCGGAGTCCCCATGATTACATAGGTTATCAAGTGACTTATTCCGATTTGATTGATCGTTTGGTTCAACCACGTTCTGAGTGTTGCGAAGTATAATTCGTCTAAAATGAAATAGACTCCAAAAGAGAAGAATGTTACGAGGATAATTTTTAAGGATCGATTCATTTATGGAATTTTGTCATATTGAATGGAGTGAATTTTCCATATCGGAAGTGATGTGTAATTTAAAAACAAATTCATTTAATTGTTAACCACAATCCTTCAATTCTCTTTCTTTACGATCATATATTTTTATAAGAGATTTTTCATAATCTAAAAGCAACTCCAGATGATCCAATAGTTCTTCATTTTTATTTCCACTATCCTTTGATCCTGTGATGTACTGCAGTAGTACTTCGTCTTTCTTAAGCACTTCGTTGGTCCATTTATCGATTGTTTCCAGATACATTAAGCAACTAAAATCAAAAGTGGTACTGATTCCGCTACTCTTTAAAGTTTGCCAGGCAATATTGGTCAATTGAAGATAGGGTATAGAGACGTTGAGATTTATCTCTCCAGAATAATCATATGTATTTCCATACAAGAGGGTTGAGTCTTCGATAGCAATCAGGGCAGGATATTTGGCGCGCAATGTAGCCATACTATCAGCCGGTACAATAAGATTTTCGTCTTCATCAAGATAGGTAGAAACAAATCGTAAGGTTTCCAGCAATTCGGTATGTGTATCGATCGATTTTACCAGGCTTTGTTTGTTGGATTCAATTTCTGAGAATATATTTTTGGTTGCAATTGTTTTTTGATTCCTAATATTTTTTGAAGCGACCAATTCGTTGAGATACATAGCCAAAAATACGCCGATCAAGGTGGCGCTTAAGGTAATCACCCAATCGTTTTTGAGTAATTTTGAAAAACTGAAATTCATTTTTTTTGACATACTTAGCTTAGATATTCATCATGCAATGTACTTGCAGCTCTATATAAATAGTAGAACCGGGAATATTCAATTGTTTTGCATGGATAATTTTCTGAGTTTATAGTATCGGTATAGAAAATATAGCCCAAGCAATCCCCAAAAGAGCTGTGATGGCAGGAAAGGAACTTCGAACCCCAGGATCCTCCCGGGCTCGCCCATATGGGCATACCAATTGTAACCGAATTCGAATACGGCAATTAAGCCTAAGATAAGATATAGCGTTGCTCTCATGTGGATCAGTTTTTTAGATCACCTAAATTTTTTATAAAAATAAGAATTGGTCCTTTTACCGTCTATTCTTAAAAATAATCATAATGATTGAAATACAGCTACTCATAGTGGAAAAGAGCTTTAGCTGTTATTTAAATAATGCACCATTTCAGTGAATTTCTTTTTATTGTTTCGCGATAGGCACAACGGCGAATGGATTCTGCACTAAAGATAAAAACGCCACATCACTATTGATTGTATCCTTAATGTATTCATTGCGGGTTTGATAATAGCACAATGGTGTGACAAAATCAAATGTGAGATATGAATGGATTGTCTTTATTCCTCGAAAATAGCAACCGCTCGTACCGGTGATCCCGTTCCACCTCTGATTTTCAATGGAAGTCCAATAAATCGGAATCGTCCTTTGCCTATTAACAGATGAAGATTGATCAAATTTTCATAATGGGTAAAATTCAATTCACCACAAATATGATGCACTTCTTTGTTAGAAATACCTGAGACCCCGGGAGACATGGTTTCTACACCAAAAGATGCGATTTGCTTTTCGCCCAACCAACGTGCGGCGGCTGCCGATAGTCCTGGTCCATTTGCCCAATCTATACTATCGTAATGTCTTCGATAATGATCGGTATAAATCAAAACGGCATCATTTTTTTGTATTTCTACTCCATCCTGTTCGCAAGCTTCTTGCAATTCATCTGGCTCGATTAACTCTTTGAGTCCTTTATGAGAAAAGTCCAAACAGATTCCTTCTGTATAAAACATGGTCAATGGCATCGTATCAATAGACTGTCCTTCGTATTGCTGCGCCATGTGATTGATGGCGTCAACATGAGTACCGGTGTGTTCTCCCAATTCCAACTTATGAACGGCCGGAGTTCTCTTTATAGGGTTTCGAATCCCGTTCCATTCTTCGTGAGAGTTGTGGACTTCCATTTTGACTTGTGGCAAGTCCTTGAATACAGGCATTCCCTCATAGATTTCCTGACTCAGATCAATGATTTTCGGCATACGATTATGGTTTTTATTAGTAAAAGTTTAAAACTACACAGCCATATGTTTATTGATATCGTCGTGATGTATTTTGTCATCATTTTTGGTCAAAAAAGCCGCTAAAATTAAATTTTTAGCCAATTCATACAGACTTGCTTGCATTAAAATAAGAACTACCCTTGATTAGTTACAATTTAAATGCGCTCCATACAATTGGTATTATCTAATAATACGAAATGTTTCCATTACCAAGTTAGTTAATGCAATACCCTAATTAATGATATCAATTCTTACCGGCATCTCTCTCTTCGCGGGTAGGGAAATTTAACGTGCCGCTACTGTAGTAGGTGCCGAAAGTTTTGGCGCATGAATATACCTGAGAAATAGCACTGATGACTTGCTCTTTTGTGAGTTCTTTCAGTGGGTGAATGAATGCACTCCATAAATAGCCATCGGATATAGCATACCTTGCGTCCAAGGCCGTATGAAAATTGGCTTCCAGACACTTTTTGATGCGTTCGTCTGAGATATTTTCAATTTTATCAATTGGGGAGATGATACGCATCCGATTATGCATTTGATCTGTAAGGCAGATGAAAAAAGTAGAATCGATTACAAATTGCCAGTTGCCTTTTTGACCTTCGGTGTGATCGCTCAGTGTATAAATGATGCCGTGTAATTTGTCGTTATCCATGTCTTGTCCGTTTAGGTTTGTGCTGAGAATAGCAATTGAAATGAAAAAGAAAATTATTGATTTTATCATACCTGTAAAAATTGTAAGAATCTATTGCCAATGGCCTTAGTTAGATAATAAGGGTTACCGTAGTTGAGATGGCATAGAGCCCATACTTCCCTTACAAAGTGTATAAATACCCAAAAGCCGCTGAATCAAATATATAAATAAGTCATTTGTGTTGGCTTGAATCACGCGTGGCTTTCTGTAGATTGTCATAGCTGAGACCATAAATTAAATCAGAAAAAATCATTTCTGAATACCACAAATCAATTGCTCAAATTTCTTTTTGGTCAATTCGTATCGATTTACCGTTTGGAAAAAATTGATCCAGCCGGGGGTAGTATCGTACGTTTGTACCAATTCGAAACCCAATTTGATCAATGTCTTATTTGGAGCTATATTTTTTGCATACGGCTCGCAATATAAGGTGTGCAACTTCAAGTTTTTGAAGTAGTAGGGGAGTGTCATTTTAAGAAACTCTAGCCCCAGCCCTTTTTGACGCACATCCGTTTTCCACAGATGAAGATGCATAGTTGCAGATGTGCCATAGTGGATTTTATTGACATTGGAATGCCCGATGGCTTCATTGTCTTTGTACCAAATAATGTAATAGAATTCTTTTTTGTTGTAGGGCTTTTTATATTCTGAAATGAGTTTTTCAATCCAATCTTTTCTATTGGGTAATTTGCTTTTATCGGCCCCCATTCCTTTAAGATATTGAGTATCGGCATCGAGGAAGTAGTCGACAATGCTTTCGATGTGGGATAGGGTCATTTCTTTTACGGAAATATTCAAAATGATTCGGTTTTGTGTGGTTAAGTTAGCACGGAATAAGTCTTATTTTTTGTAAAACAGCGATTTTATAAAATCTGGATCACTTCTCATATCGCAAATGTGAACTATAAAGAGGGTAGATTGATCAAAGTAATAATAAAGGAAATAGTCTTTTACTATTTTTTACCGAATAGGATCAAATTCAGTTAGTCTGCCGGATTCAGGATGTTGAGAAAGCTTACGAACTGATTTTTCAAAAAGGGTTATGAGTTTTTTAGAATACAGATTACTACCATTCCTGTCGTTCCAATAATTTAGGATTTTAACGAATTCTAGTTCTGCTCTGTCAGACCAATAAATGGTTAATCCCATGATTTGTACTTGCTCATTACTTCATCGTGTGTTTTGGTTTTCCCTTCTTTTATTTGTTTCAAGCCTTCCTCAATTCCTGCTTTATGTTCTTCGGGAATTCTAAATTTCTTTGATTTGTAAGATTCAAGCTCAATTATACTCAAGAGTTGCTCAAGAAGCGAATCCTCATTGAGCTCTTCAATTTTTTTCTTCAGTTTTTCTTTCGATTCTATGGTAGACATAATGGCTGGATTTAATTGCTTAGATAACGAAAAATGAATGTAAAAAGTGCCAGAATTAAGCTCTTCTGGGATTTACTTACCTATGTTGTCCCTCATGTAAGGTCCAAATCGCTTTTGTAAGAAATATCAATACTTTGGTTGATACAATTGTAGATAGAAATCTCCAGGTACTTTGAAGTACGTGACCCAACCAAATCCCTGATCTTCAATTTCCCCTTTGAATTCTACGCCTTTTTCTTTTAATTCGTTGACGGTCTGCTCGATGTCATCGCAGTAGAATGAAATGTTGTGTGTGCCGGAAGGTGGAGTCATATGTCCAGAATCACCCGTTGGATGGACCCCCATATCACTTTCCGGAAGATCAAAAATTAGCCAGCCGTCGCCTATATCTGTTGCTTTGAATCCAATAACATCGCGTAAAAAAGCTCTCAGCTCTATTGCTTTGGAAGAGTAAAACATCGTGTGGACTCCTTTTATCATTTCATTCTTATTTTATGATGTTTTTCAAATTCATTTTTGACTAACCTGCGGAAATTTGTCTCCAACCAAATTTAATTGGATACCGTATTCAAGATACGCTTTCATACCATCCAACACAGTGGTAAATCCTCCCGTATTATTTTTAATTGCTTCGATCAGTTCGTCGCCCGTCTCTGTAAAACCAACGTTTTTAATCACAACATAGGTTTGCTCTTTTTTTAATTCTGTAAATGCAAAATGGACGGTTGTTTTTGGATTGCCCCATTGAATGATCAACGCTTTATCCCGAATTAATTCCACAACCTCTACTTCGGCGGAGACTCCGTACATTTCCCATTGCCAGGTTATTGTCTTACCTTTTTCCAGTATTCCACTTGATTTAGTAAACCAGAATTTGGTCGTAATATTCGGATCGATTAGGGCCTGAAAAACTTCGGAAACAGGCTTTCGAATCATCATTTGGCATTCTACTGTTGGTCCTTGATGAGTGATCATAATTTCAATAATTATTTTTTGTAAGGTTGACTTACGTTTTCAAATTTGAAGTATTCTGTCCGAATATATCAATTTAATGTAATCAATGCCGCCTTGCCTTGATGATTGTATTGAATTCGATAGTTCGAATTTTGACGGACTGTATCCAAAAACAGGCGACTTTCCGCCATGTCTGCATTATCCACATATATTATTGTTTTTGCATGAAAATTGGGTTCAAGCAATTGAAACAGCGGAAGGTATAAATTTTTCCAACCGTCTAAGAGTAATAAATCAATGTGTTCATTATGATGGTTCAAGGTTTCCAGAGCATCTCCAATTCTGAGCTCAATAATGTCATGTACACCAGCTTTTTCAAAGTTTTCAATGGCTTGATGAGCTTTGGATTCAATTAGTTCGGTAGTAATGATTGTACCACCAGTTTCTATTGCTCCTTGCGCCAAAAATAGGGTGGAAATACCAAACGAAGTGCCAAACTCAACGATGTTCTTAATGTTGTTTTTACATATCAAATCCACAAGTTCTTTGCCCTGCTCTTTGGAAATTGCAAGATATGCATTCTTGAAATCCGAGGGTTGGCTAGGGCGCAAAATGCTTTTTGTCGCTCCTTTAATCATTTGCAAATAGTCATTTTTGGCATCGAGGTAGAGCTCATCAATTGTGGCTTCTATTTTTCTTTTAGACTTAATTATCATAAGTATTAATTTAGATAAAAAGAATACGGTTTAGAGCCTATATTCCTTCTGGTATTGAAATGATTTAAAAACAAATTGGTAACTACACAGCCATGTGTTTAATCCTATCATCGGGATGTATTTTGTTATCATTTTTGACCATCTGCGTATCGCTGAAGCTTTAGCGGAAGTATAAAAAGCTGCCAAAATGAATTTCCAACTGACTTCCAGCCCAGGATTGCACTACTGGGCTAGAAATGTCAAAGCCCGATAGGCATTTTTATTTGAAATAGTTTTCTGGCTGTGTAGTTACACCTATTGTTAATTGTTTTACAACTCATTGAACCATATCTTCTCAGCTTTTTTTAATCACTTCATCATTAAAAATAAGGTTTAAAGTTAAAACTTGCCATTATCATTTTTCCATTCGGATTTTGGCAGTATAGGTTCTATTACGTCCCAATGTTCTACAATCTGTCCATCTTCCAGTCTGAATAAATCATAATATGCGGTGGGCTTGCCCCCCAACTTGCCTTCACTCATAGTCAGGACAAAATTTCCTTCACCCATCACCTTATGAATAGTAGTGTATTCCATTTGCATCCCCTGTTTTGCCATATTAGTCAGGGCGGTTCCCAAACCATCTAATCCATCTGGTACGTTCGGATTGTGCTGGATGTATTGGGTTGGATTGATATAAGTAGCAATTTTATCCATTTCACCTTTCATAAAAACGTTTTGAAGAAGTTCTTTTACAATTTGTTTGTTG
>JBCCVV010000215.1:0-11505 GCA_039194925.1 Bacteroidota bacterium | reverse complement strand
GAAAGATTCTTATCGAAACCTTATTTTTTATCTTCTAAAATTAAAAAAGCCACTCCTAAATAAGAATGGCTTTGCTGTTGGTTTTAACAGTTGCAATTAAGCAACATATGTAAAACAATTATCATACCAAATACAAAAAGTACCGTATTCTGAGTGTATATTTTTAAAATCGTAGACCAACACTTGCTATTAACCTTCCTGGTCGTTGATCAAATTGAAAAGGGGTACCATTAATTTCTACATCACTGCCAAATCTCGAAAGATTGGCTTCGTAATTTACATCCAGTCTTATTTTCCAGATGTCCAATCCAATACCTCCTTGCACCCCGTAAGTTGCATCTCTGAATTTTTGGCTGTATCCACTGAAGTTGGTAAGATCGGAGGCCGAATTAAGATAAATATGTGCAACCGGTCCACCTTGTAATCGCAAGAAGCCAATTTTCATACCGATCATTAAAGGTATATCCAGGTTGTTATATGTTTCGGAACCAATGGCAGAAAACACCCCTGCGTCAAAAATCTGATTCTCCAGATTGTAGTCAACGCTGGTGCTGTTAAACAGGAAAGATGGCTCGATAAAGATATTCGCAATGCTGATTCGAGTATATAGTCCAAGGTGGAAACCATAATTTGCTTCCAAAATGCTCAATTCGGTCGTAGTATTTCCATCGCTGATGATTATAGACTCGGGGCTCAAATCAGTAGAACTTATACCAGCTCTCAATCCCATTTCGAATTGTGAATGCGAGAGCGTAGATAGCAGCATGAATAATATAAAAATTGACTTCTTCATCATCACGTATTTTGTAGTTGAATAAATAAACTCAGTAGGATAGATCTTCGACGCAGAGATATTAAAATTAAATACAGCAAAGGAACCAATAGAGCATCATTTGCATTTATTTATATTTGTCTCAATATAACGTCATATAAACTCTTATTGTAACATATTTATTTGATCAGCGGCTCAAAAAAAATCTATTGTCCTGATTTTTAGCTCATTATTCTTAAACTTTATTTTATATATCAAAAATAGTGCCTCGATGGAAATTAATGAAGTAGCATTTATTGGAAGTTTCGAAAGAGAATCCCAGTGTCCTCAAGAGACGGTCCCGGAATATGCATTTATCGGCAGATCAAACGTAGGCAAATCATCGCTGATCAATATGCTCTGCAATCGTAAAGGGTTGGCTAAAGTCTCCAATACTCCGGGTAAGACACAAACCATTAATTTCTTTCGAGTGGATTCGGCTTGGCATCTGGTGGATTTGCCAGGATATGGCTATGCCAAGATCTCTAAAAAGATGCGTCAAAAGTGGGAAAAGATGATCGAACGCTATCTGCTTGTTCGTCCACAGCTTCAGGTTGTTTTTGTGCTGCTGGATTCCAGACATGATTTACAAAAAATCGATTTGGAATTCATCAATTGGTTGGGTGAGCGTCAAGTTCCTTTTGTCCTTGTATATACCAAAACCGACAAATTGAAAAAATCACAGGTAAAAGAGCATATCGAAAAAATACAAAAAGGTATATTACAGTACTGGAATACTTTGCCTCAACAGTTTATAACCAGCTCGGAAAAGAGAACCGGTAAAGAAGAGATTCTGGAATTTATAGGAGATTTAAATAATAATTTCGGATTTTTGCAAAACCAAAGCAATAAGTAACTATTGAAGAGTACTCTCCCACATATCATTCCTAATATCAAAGATTGGCCCATCTATAAGATTAGTGAAAACCGATCTGAGTTTATCGTTGAGTTGAATAGATATACACGAAAGAGATTGTTTGAAGAATCTAAAACAAGTACTGAAGACTTGTTGGATAAAACGATTTATCTGGAGAAACTTCGAGTGAAAAACAACCCCTGGAAAGTAGACCCCGCGGATGATAAGAGCTATTGGAAAGAGCTGGAAAAAGAAATAGAAACTGCAAAAAACTTTGAGGATAAGGCAGAACGCCTGGATAAAATTGTAGATCGAATCATAAATCGATACAACGAAGAAATCGTGGGTAATTTCAAGCTCAAGACGTTCAAGTTTTCTAGAAATTTTCTTCATTCTTTCTTCAAGCGTTTGTTGAATCCGGCAACCTTCAAAGGACAAAAACGCATTTGGGGAAATCGAGACCAAGTAAAACAGAAGATCAAACTGCATGGTTATGTGGACGAAATGCGATCGCTTTTTCAGAAAGGAACGGTAGTCATTGTTCCTACGCATTTTTCCAATCTCGACTCCATCCTTATTGGATATGCCTTGGATGCAGTGGTTGGTGTTCCGGCTTCTTCCTATGGTGCTGGATTGAATTTGTTGGATAATGAAATCGTGGCATATTTTATCAATCGCCTGGGAGCATACCGGGTAGATAGACGAAAGAAAAACCCCATTTATCTGGAATGTCTGAAAAGTATGGCGGCCTTTTCATTGCAGAAAAATGTGAATCAGATTTTCTTCCCGGGAGGTACCCGTGCCAGAGATGGAAAATTGGAAGAACGACTCAAATTAGGCTTGCTGGGTTCTATGGTCGAAGCTCAGCGACACGCGATTGCTGACAACCATGACAATAAG
Source organism: Bacteroidota bacterium (assembly GCA_039194925.1). GTDB lineage: Bacteria > Bacteroidota > Bacteroidia > Chitinophagales > Saprospiraceae > CAJXUU01. The sequence continues at coordinate 8,938 of JBCCVV010000215.1, read as the reverse complement.
ATTTATATTGTACCGCTTGTGCTTAATTATCACTTTGTATTGGAAGCGAAATCGCTGATCGATCAATATTTGAGAAGAACAGGAAAGGAAAAATATACCAAATCCAGAGAACCAGGCGCTTCTTCGGGAAAACTTATGAAGTTTATTTGGTCACTGATATCCAAGCAGTCGGATATCGAATTGTCGTTTGGTCAACCTATGGATGTGTTTGGGCATCAAGTGGATAAAGAAGGAAATTCGTTGGACAAACATGGCAGCATAATCGATATTTCCGGCTATTTCAAGTTGGAAGGCGAAGTGCAAACCGTATATCAAAGAGAAAAAGTATACACAAAACTTTTAGGGGATAAGATCGTTGATAGTTATCGAATAAATAATGTAGTGTTAAGTTCTCACCTGGTAGCGTTTGCAGCGTTCAGGATTTTGTTGAACAAACATGCTGAGTTGAACCTTTATGATGTATTAAATATTCCGGTTGCAGGATTTGAAATCGAGAAAGATTTATTTGTAAAGGTGATTCGCAAGATGCAATCTACACTGAAAAAAATGGAAAAGCAGGGGAAATTGAGATTATCTGAAGCGATAGCTCTTTCTCCTGAAGAATTAATAGAAGATGGATTGAAACATCTGGGTATTTATCATCCACAAAAAGTGCTAAAAGTTAAAAAAGATGGTTCGTTGATGTCAGAAAATTTTAGACTTTTGTACTATTATCATAATCGATTAGACAGCTATCAACTGGAAAAATCCGTGAAGTGGGGAGATCTGATTAAAATAAGTGATCCCATTTTAGAAAATTCAATTTTGTGAGGTTTATTATTTACGACTTAGAAGCGACGTGTTGGTTGGGGAGACCTCCGGGAGGGATTAATGAGATAATTGAGATCGGTGCCGTTATGGTAGATCCAACCGGTGATATTTTGGGCAGATTCAGCAAATTTGTCAAACCCACTGTGAATCCTCGTCTTTCTGGATTTTGTAAAAAACTGACGAGTATAAGTCAGGAAAATGTAGACCGGGCCGAAATCTATCCAAAAGTAATCGATCAGTTCAAAGATTGGATTAATATTTACGAAGAAGACTATCTGCTTTGCAGTTGGGGCAAATACGATAAAGTCATGCTTACCGATAATTGTAAATTACATAAAATGGAGTTGGATTGGCTTGAGCCTTCCACCGACCTAAAGTCCGAATATCATGAAATCAAAGGCGAGCACAAGCTTACCGGACTGAAAAATACGCTCAAAAAAGAAGGGCTTGAATTTACCGGTATCCACCACAGAGCCATTTCCGATGCAGAGAATACGGCCAAGATATTCATTAAATATGTGGATGAGTGGAGGTGGTGAAATTGTAGCCAATTAATCTTCAAAATTTTTGATAATCCTTCCTTCTCAGAATCTATTCATCGTATACACCTCACTTTCTAAACTGTGTAAGTACATACGCATAAAAACTTTGCGGGTCATCGAGATTTAATATTACATCAACATCTCTACCTGCATTCACATCTTCAAAAAGAGTTCCTTGCCAATAATCTTCGGTTACAATGGATAATTTCATGTTTTTCGCCGGTGCGAAGAATTCTGGATGGGGAATATAGCAGGTGGTCAAAACATCCCACATATCATAAAACGCCTCACTGGCTACCAACTCATAACTTTGATAGGCCAATTCAGAATACTTATATTTTTCAGCCTGAAAGGCCAGATTCGCCATAAAGCCAGTCGTAATTGCCGCTTGATTGGTCACATCCAATGGAAACAAAGTGATAGGAAATGAAGTGTTATTGAATACCCAATCAATGGCATAGGGATCACAGAACGCATTCCATTCCGCTTTAGGATTGGCAACTTCTGGGGGGATGGTGGTTGGATCAAGATTTCCTTCTACATAGATGGCTCCACCCATCCATATCAAACGACCAATGGCCTCAGACAAATACTTGTTTTTTTCCAATACATTTCTCAATGTTGTCATAGGACAGTTGACCAATAGAGTGATTTTCTCACCAGCATTTAAAGCATCTTTAAGCCGTGACGTTATAAAATCATCTCCGTTGGGGTAGGGTGGCCAATCGGAATTATTCGTCAAATCACTGAGGCATTGGATATTGTTTTCTTTTATGCAATCACCTCGATATTGCCACGGAAAAGGATTCCATTGACGAGCTCTGCTGAGAGAAATTGGATTTGCCTGTTGGTCGATTCCAAGATATTGCTGGATTTTCCATTGTGCCTGCATCGCGTAATTATAAATACAATCTGCATTCATAATGACTGATCCCAGGTAGTCGACATTTTCCATCGTGGTAAGCAATACAGCGGCCATAAATTCATCGATGGCTGCATCATGATTGAAGAGAACTTTTTCTTTGTTCATTCTGTGGTGTTATTGAGGTGAAGAGAAGTGACTTAAAAGTCTAATTTGTAGTAATATATGTATTTTTTAAATGATACTTGAATTTGCGTATGGAGGGTGTCTTCTCAGGAGAATAATCATTAGAGAAAGTTCTTGATCCATTCTCAACTTTTAAAAGAGATTAAATCTGCTCTTTATTCTTTAAAGTCCACAAGAATAAATGATTTCATGAAATAGCTTTCTACAGTAGCTTTTCTAAAAACATAATCAACTGCTTTTCCAAATACGAAAAATCTCCATCAGCCGCAAACAGCTTCTTCATTTCGTCGAAAATTTGTTCTCTTTCTGCTGCTGTGGAAAAGTACGTATCCTTATAGCTAATGATCAATTCCAGGACTTGGTAGTCCGTCATATTATTGAAGATGGCATACAATTCCTCAAACTTCTCGGGAGATATGATCTTTTGAATTTGCTCTTTTTCGGATTCGGTAAATTCCAGATCTGCATGAGAGGCATAAATCAGGAGAAAAGCTAAAAAGGTATTGAAATCCCAATTTTTGATTTCCATTTTGTTATTTTTTGTACCGGATCGATTAAATTACTCCGAGTTCTTTACCCACTTTTGTGAATGCTGCAACTGCCTTTTCCAGCTGTGCTCTGGAATGACCCGCAGAAATCTGAGTTCTAATCCGTGCTTTTCCTTTTGGTACGACAGGATAGAAAAACCCGATCACATAAATGCCTTCATCCAGCAATCTATTTGCAAATTTTTGTGATAATGGGGCATCATAAAGCATGACTGGAACAATCGGGTGTGTACCAGGGATGATATCAAATCCAGCTTCCGTCATTTCTTTTCTAAAGAATGCAGTATTTTCTTCTAGCTTGTCTCGAAGAGCTGTACTCGATTCAAGTATGTCAATTACTTTGATGCTTGCTCCTACTATAGATGGAGCCAATGTATTAGAGAAAAGATAGGGTCTTGAACGTTGACGAAGCATATCTACAATTTCTTTACTCGCTGCTGTGAATCCACCGGAAGCGCCACCCATCGCTTTTCCAAAAGTACCTGTGATAATATCAACCCTTCCGTAAGCATCGCAATGTTCTGCACTTCCACGTCCAGTCTTCCCCGTAAAGCCAGTGGCATGACAATCGTCTACCATGACTAGTGCATTGTATTTTTCTGCCAGATCACAAATCTTATCTATCTGCGCAATGATACCATCCATGGAGAATACACCATCGGTGGCGATCAGTTTTCTGCGTGCCCTGTTGGCATCTGCCTCTTGTAATTTAGCTTCAAGATCGGCCATGTCATTATTCGCATATCGATACCGCTGTGCCTTACACAATCGAATGCCATCGATAATCGAAGCATGATTGAGTTGATCCGAAATGATCGCATCTTCTTTCCCTAATAGTGGTTCGAATAAGCCGCCATTGGCATCAAACGCAGCCGCATAAAGGATGGCATCCTCGGTGCCAACAAATTTGGCGATTCTTGCCTCCAGTTCTTTATGAATATCCTGAGTTCCGCAAATGAACCGTACCGAAGACATTCCAAATCCGTGCGTGTCAATGGCATCTTTAGCTGCCTGAATTACCCGGGGATCAGAAGATAATCCGAGATAATTATTCGCGCAAAAATTTAATACTTCCTCGCCTGCTGTTGTTTTAATTTTAGCGGATTGCGGGGTGGTGATTATACGTTCTTCTTTATAAAGTCCTGCCGCTTTTATTTCTTTTAATTCTTCCTGAATAGAACTGTCAATTACGCTCATATCTGTATTCTTATCTTTTTTTTAATTGTATATCTATCAAACGTTGACCTTTTCCAACATATCCTTTACCATTCGTTCCAAGTCGTATTCGTGATTCCAGCCCCAGTCCTTTCTTGCACATGAATCGTCTATGCTCTCTGTCCAACTGGATGCAATATCCTGACGAAAATCCGGCTCAAATCTAACTTTAAAATCTGGAATGTGTTTTTGGATTTCGCGCGTAATCTCAATTGGCGAAAAACTCATTGCAGCCAGGTTGTATCCGCATCGGATTTTAATGGATTCGGTAGGTGCCTCCATTACATCAGTTGTCGCGCGAATGGCATCATCCATATACATCATCGGAAGCCGCGTATCCTCTTTTAGAAAACAAGTGTATTCCTCACCTTTCAGCGCGGCATGGAATATCTCTACAGCATAATCTGTAGTACCTCCTCCAGGTAGACTTTGATAACCAATGATTCCAGGATAGCGAATCGAGCGTACGTCCAGGTCATATCTTTTATGATAATAATGACACCAGTTTTCTCCTGTTGCCTTACTCATTCCATAAACCGTTTCGGGAAGAAGAGGCACATGTTGTGGAGTATTGGTCCTTGGAGTAGTATTTCCAAAAACAGCTATCGTTGAAGGGAAGAAAATTTTATCGATTTGTTGATCTACGGCCAAGGTAAGCATGGTCAAGAAACCGTTTAGATTTACATTCCAGGTTTTTTTCGGATTCCACTCTCCATTCGCCGATAATATAGCCGCCAAATGATAAATCTGGGTGATTTCATAGTCGCCTACGATTTCGCGCAATCTGTTTTTGTTGAGTATGTCAAGGAATTCAAACTTCTCCGAGTAGTCATCTAATTTGGTAATGTCGGTGGCAAGTACATTGTCTGCACCGTGAAGTTTTCGTAACCGTTTGGTAAGCACCTGGCCAATTTGACCGTTAGCACCGGTCACAAGGATCATTTTTTTAGACATTTTCAAAGGTTAAGGTGGGGTAAAGTTAATCAGTCTGCGAGTATATTCAAGTTTACATCAGGGAAATTTGCTTTAATCAAAAACACAGCATTTTCACGTTCACATTTTCATTTTATTATGGCGTAAAAACTTTTGAATATTTTAGAAAAGAAGGTATGCAAGGATAAGGTGTCCATCAATTTATTATTCTAAATTTATCCGTTTGAAGTTAGGTATTTGATCCTTTATTTGTAGAATATGTCCTCCATTCAAAAATCAAAACGTTTCATCTCTTCCAATTGGATAATCCTGTTATTTACCTTGGTTCAGTTTTTATATGTAATGGATTTTATGATCATCATGCCTTTGGGGTCTTTTTTGATGGAACAATGGGAATTGGATGCCGACAGGTTTGGATATCTGATTTCCGGATTTGCCATTTCGGGTGGAGTGTTTGCATTGGCAGTATCATTCTTTATGCATCGATTTGAAGTGAATAAGATATTATGTTATGCATTTCTGCTTTTCGTTGCTGGAATATGGGCGACAGCTTTGGCACCTTCCTATTGGATTTTATTATTGGCAAGAATATTTACAGGTGCTTTTGGAGGGATTTTAGGCGCTTTAATCTTGACGGGAATCAGTCAACGCTATGCATACTCTGGCAGGTCTAGGGCAATTTCGTTTACAACCGTAGGATTGGCGCTGGCCTCAGTTATTGGGGTTCCTTCCGGTCTTTTTATTTCCAGTCATTTAGGATGGAGAGCACCATTTTTTCTTTTGGCAGGAATAGGCGTAATCATTAGCCTCCTTCTATATCGCGCTTTATGGACTCCAAAAAGTCAAATTCCAAAGAGCGCAAAAAAGCCAGCTGGACCGTCTTTTCTTTTTTTCTTTAAAAAGAGAAATCCGCTTTTGGGGCTGTTGTTTTCCGTTGCTGTTGTCTTTAGCCAATACACCATATTTATCTATTTAGCCCCTTACCTCATCTTTAATGCGGAGATTCCTGAGAGTGAATTGGGGATGATTTACCTGGTCGGAGGAATAGCTACTATTATTTCAGCGCCAGTCGTAGGTTATATATCCGACAAATGGGGAAAGAAGAAGCTGTTTTATCTCTTGTCGTTATTGCTCATCGCCCCCATTAGCATCATCACACTTTTAGCACCACCTACATTATCCATTGTCCTAATTTTAGCGGTTTTCTATTTCTCCTTGGATGCTGGCAGAATGATTCCCTTGAATACAGTTTTGACGGATTTGGTATCTGATGAAATGCGAGCATCTTACTTGACGTTGCGTTCTGCAGTTAAAAAAGTTGCTACCGGCTTAGTAGGCATTATTGGTGGTCTTATCATATACACCCAACCGGATGGCAAACTGGAACACTTTGATTTAATAGGCTTAATCGCAATATTTAGTATCTTTATTTCTCTTGTGCTCGTTTTTTTGACGCATCAAGAGAAGGAAGTGATGTAAAAATAGTGTTAAGTGATTTGAAAATAAACATTAATAATTTTGTCTTTTGAAGTTTACAAATCATCTTAAACGATATTATTAAATCACTCATACAGCAAAACCCCATTTGAAAAACTAGGTGCAAAAGGATGATCAAAAAGGAGAAACTAATTCGGCGTTATTTTCATGAAACGCGTCAACCCGAAGTCTATTTCTCACTGAATAAAGGGGTGTACAATGGAATAATGACTGATTTTTCAGATGATGAAATCAGGCTGTTGTGTCTTTCGAATGTTCCTATAGAGACTGGAATGAAAGTAAGTCATTTGTATTTGGGAAAGATTGAAGAAGAGATGAAGATTGAGAATTTGCTTGTGCGTCGTTCCAGGGAAAATCCATTGACAGATCAGCTTTCGGTTTCACTATTTTTTATTGACAAAGAGCAGGGAGAAAGATTTCGGTCGATTCTGAAAAAGATTACCATTACCAAACCAATACCTGAAAACACCACCTTCAACGCTAAGAAATTTCCTCGATTTTCCGGTGGTACACACTATTCGGAAGAAGCCATCCATAAAAGGATAGAATGGTTGGAAGGGACTACAGCCAGCCCCATCAATTATTTGAACCAGTCCGCATTTTATCCACCATCGTTGTCGGGAAATATTGAAAATTATTTCGGGGCTGTACAAATCCCTGTTGGTATCGCCGGACCTATTTTAGTTAAAGGGATTTATACGGATGGATATATACCACTACCTATTGCAACGACAGAAGGAGCGCTGGTTAGTTCAATTACAAGGGGTGCTCTTGTCACCAACGCCTCTGGTGGTATTCAGGTGCATGTGGTAAAGCAGCAAATGGTAAGAGCACCTGTCTTTATTTGCGATGATATTCATGGCGCCATCAACTTGGAAAAATGGGTTTTGGAACATCAAACTCAAATTGCCGAACAGGCCGAACGAATGTCTTCTGTAGCGAAGTTATTAAGAATATCGACTTTCTTGTTTGGTGAGTCGTTGCACTTGAGTTTTTATTTTCAAACAGGAGATGCAGCCGGCCAGAATATGACCACATCGTGTTCCTGGTTTGCTTGTGAATGGATTGTAGAACAGATTAAAGATGATCCGTATATCCAATTCAAAAAATATATGATTGATGGAAATTTAGCCGGCGATAAAAAGGTAACGGCTCAAAATTTTCTTAAGGGGAGAGGAGTGAGTGTTACAGCAACCTGTCATATTCCAAAATCGGTTATGGAAAGGTTTATGCGAGTCAGTCCGAAAGATTTCGTTCGGATGTTTCAAATCGGTGAGGTAGCAGCACTACATTCGGGAATGGTTGGGCATAACGTCAATTTTGCGAATGCAATAGCCGGTTTATTTGTGGCGACTGGCCAGGATATTGCCTGCGTCCACGAATCTGCATGTGGAATTTTTAAGGCGAGAGAAGAAAACAACGGCTTACATCTAACAGTCTATTTGCCTTCACTGGTGATCGGTACAGTTGGAGGTGGCACCAATCTTCCTACTCAAAAAGAATGTCTCCAAATCATGGGCTGTCAAGGGCAAAATAATCTTTTCAGATTCGCTGAGATTATTGCCGCTTCTTGTATGGCGCTTGATTTATCTACCGCTTCTGCCATTGTCACGAATGAATTTGTAAGTGCGCATGAGCGATTGGGACGCAATCGAAATACTAAACATCTGGCCAAATCAGAAATAGACCCTACTTTTTTTACGGAACTCATGAATTCAAATGGTCGTGAAGTGGTCAAAGCAACCAAGCTTGGTTTGAATTCAAATGAGGGATTAGTTTCCAATCTGGCTCAGCAAGCTAAATCTGGGGTGAACGGTCTTTTTAGATATCAATTGGACATTCAGCATGCATCCGAAAAAGAAAAATTGGATGTTGTACTTAAACTAAAGACCCCACATAGAGAAGTATTAAAAGCTGCAAGTATGGTTGCGAAATTATCCGGTGAAGATCAGTTGCCCGGATATTTTGAAACCTATCATTCGATTTTTGGATTCGATCATTGTGATCATCGAGAGTTGGCATTCTATCAGGAGGTTTCGCCGGATTTGTTAGGGTATTGCCCGGCTATTCATGGCATTCGAAACGATGAAGAAAGGGAGATTTTTGCCATTTTGATGGAAGATTTGAGCGACTATATTCATGATAAATCCTCTGGAGATAAAAACGAATGGACACCGGATAGAATTAATACCGTATTGAATGATTTGGCTCAAATGCATGCGATTTACTGGGATGATTTTAATTCGATTCCGTCTTCAATGCATATTCCCAAATTAGAAGATAGATACGATCGGGATGCGCTGGTTTTATTAAAAGAAATGACGCGTTATAACGCCAAATCCAAT
>JBCCVV010000214.1:0-11505 GCA_039194925.1 Bacteroidota bacterium | reverse complement strand
ATGCAGCTTGGATTATAGCACGACTGGGAGGGTGGAAAGAATTCTATAATAAAAAACGTCCTCCGGGCAATAAAACATTTGTAGCTGGGCTACAAAGATTCGAAGCTATACACTTCGGATATACTATAAAAAATGTGTCCTCACCACAGGGATAACAATCCAGGGCTAGGAATTGATAAGAAACCTTATTGTGGTGGCATTTTTGAGAAAATGATGACAAAATCAATTCGAAGCCGTTTCATTAATGAATTTTCTGAGTGTTTCGATTTTTTATCAACAGAATTTCCAGGGATAAAACAATAAGGTGTATTTTTAGTAAAGCTCATACTCATAAGCTTTCTAATCATGATAGAATGTTTAGTTGAGTATTGCATTTGAGATCATTATTCTATCCTACATAAATCAGAATGTCTAGAGTATTTATAAGTTACAGTCATAAAGACGAAGAGTGGAAGGACCGTCTTGTTTCCCATTTGGGAGTTCTTGAGAAAGAGAATCAACTTTCTGTTTGGACTGACAGAAAAATTCAAGGTGGAGAAGATTGGTATCCAGAAATTGAGAAAGCTATTGGAATGGCACAAGTCGCCATATTGATGATCTCTGCAAATTTCCTGACTTCTGACTTCATTCTAAAAGAAGAAATCCCTCGCCTTTTGAAAAAAAGAAGAGAAGGAGGTATGAAAATTCTACCATTAATCATGAAGCCCTGTGTTTGGAATGAAGTGAAATGGTTATCTTCAATTCAAGTTAGACCCTTGGACGGTAGAGCATTATCTGGTGGAACAGAATTCCAAATAGATACGGACCTGACATCTTTCGCAAAAGAAGTGAATGATATTTTGAAGGATGTACATGAGCAAACTGAAGAAAATGAAATAATAAACTACTTTCCAAAAAGTAAAATAGATCTTGCCAAACTACCAGATACAAATGCCACTCTCTTTGGTCGTGAGTCGGAAATGAGGAAGCTTGATGCTGCTTGGGAAAATCCTCAAACTAGAATTATTAGTCTTATAGCCTGGGGTGGGGTAGGAAAATCTGCTCTAACCAATGCCTGGTTAAACGAAATGAGTCTGCAAAACTTTAAAGATGCAGAACAGATTTACGGGTGGTCTTTTTACTCCCAAGGAACAAAAGAAGATACTCAGGTATCTGCTGACCAGTTTCTGAATGATGCACTGCGGTGGTTTGGGTACGTAGGAGAACTTCCCCGTTCTCAATTTGAAAAAGGCAGATTACTGGCAGTACAAATAGCCAAGAAAAAAACGCTTCTGATTTTAGATGGTTTGGAACCCTTGCAATATCCACCGGGAGAAATGTATGGACGTTTGAAAGATCAAGCTATGATTGCATTGTTGAAAGGGTTGAGGCATTCGATGAATGGATTATGTATCATCACTTCCAGGGTAAAGCCAACCGATTTAAAAAGTACGGAAGGGAGAATGACTCGAACTCATGAATTGGAGAATCTGGGAGATGATGCAGGTATGCTTTTATTGAAAAGTTATCAATTAAAAGGACCAGAGGGTGAATTGAAAAAGACTTCTCGGGAATTTAAAGGACATGCTCTGGCTCTTAATTTGCTTGGAAGTTATTTGAAAACTGTACACGATGGTGATATCCGAAAGCGAGATCTCATCCCTGCTTTGATGGAAGAAGAAAAAAATGGTGGTCATGCGAGAAGAGTAATGGAATCTTACGAGCGATGGTTTGAGGAAGGCAATAGACCAGAACTGGATATTCTTTATCTGTTGGGCTTGTTTGATCGACCTGTCAGTAAAGAGGCCATTGATATGTTAAAATCCCAACCAGCAATTCAGGGATTGACTTCGCGCTTAACGGTTTTGTCCTTTCAAAAATGGAGAATGAGTCTTCAGAATCTTCGCGATCTTCGCTTGATTGCTAAGAAAGAAGATAATATTGAAAACCTGGACTGTCATCCCTTGATACGGGAGCATTTTGGAGAAAAATTACAAGAACATAATCCTGATGCCTGGAAAGAAGCGCACTCTCGATTGTATGAATACTATAAAAATATACCGGAAAAGGAACTTCCTAATACCTTGGAGGAAATGGAGCCGCTATTTGCAGCGGTTCGTCATGGTTGTTTAGCAGGGAGGTATCAGGAAGCTATGAAAGATGTTTATTATGATAGAATAAGAAGAAAAAATAAACACTACATACTAAATAATCTTGGAGCATTTGGTACAGATTTTGCCTGTTTGTCTGCATTTTTTGAGTCTCCCTGGGAAAAACCTATTGCTGGTTTTAGTGATACTAACAAGGCTGTTCTTTTAAGTTGGGCTGGATTTGCATTACGTGCACTCGGCAGACTAAGTGAAGCGGTTCGTCCTATGAATACTTGTCTCAAAATTGCCATTTCGAATGAAGAATGGAAGTCTGCTGCAGTTAGAGCCAATAACTTAAGCGAACTTCTTCTGATCATGGGGGATGTGCAAGCAGCAAAAGAATACGCAAATCAAAGTGTGGCCTTTGTAGATCTAAGTGGGGATGATTTTCAAATGCAAGTTAAGCGTGCTTCACTTGCTGGTATTTATTTCCAAGCTGGAAATTTTAACGAGGCAGAATCGTTATTTCGAGAAGCTGAAAATATGAACAAAAAAAAGCTAGATCAATATCCTTTTCTCTATTCCTTTCCTGGATTTTTATATTGTGATTTTTTAATTTATTGTAAGAGATTTTCAGAAGTGTTGAAAAGGTCTGAGTCAACACTTGAAATTGCAAAAAGAAATAATTGGCTAACGGATATTGCTCTTGACAAAATTTCCATAGGTAGAGCTCTTATGTTTCAATCTTTACAAAATAAGTCAGATGATATTAATAAAGCATTAGATTATTTGAATCAGGCAGTGGAGGGGTTAAGAAATGCAGGACATCAAGATGATATGCCTCGAGGTCTGTATGCTCGTACTTGTCTTAGCCGTCATCAACATAATTTTCTTGCTGCCTGGACTGATCTCGATGAAGCCCGAGAGATAGTAGAATATGGGAGGATGAAGTTGTACCGCGTGGACTATTATTTGGAGGCTTGCCGAGTAATTAACGCACAATTGAAAAGAGATGGACCACTTTCAGGAAAGTATGAAATAATAGAGAATGGGGAAGTACTAAATTTATCAAGAACCGAAATAGAAGAGAAATTTAAATTGTTTTTCAATGAAGCGGAGTATTTGATTAGCCAGTGTGGATATCATCTTCGAGATGGAGAATTAGAAGAATTACGAGAACTGAGCAAATCACTTTAGTTTCGATTTTACCCCAAACTCTACCATATTCTTATCGCAATCGATCACTACTCTTCACCAAGTTATCATCTTTCTTGATATACCGATTCGCTAAAATTGTAGTAATTAATGCAACGATTGGAATGTACATCCCTATACTGTCATCAACAATATCACCGACATTCGTTGGTAGTCCTTCACCTAGCATAAGAAGTATAGCGGCTACAAGCAATAATACACTCAATATCATAAGTAGATAACCTAACCTCAATTGCAACGGCCTGTTTTTAAACATAAAAATGCTGACAAGAGCAAGAATTCCTCCCAAGGCGGCAAGACCTATTAATATGGGGTTGTCCATTACATTGTACACTTGATCTGCAAATACTCCTTCCAAGGATTTGTTACTAATAGCGAAATCAAATCCAAAAAGAGAGAAAAATGCGCCGCTGGTCAACAGAAGAAATATGCTTTGTATGCGTTGTAACATGGTAACTTATTTTTAGCAAACATAAGATTTTTGAGTGAGTTTGGATAACCTAACGTATAAGAATAGCTTTTGATTTTATTGATCAATAAATCTGTGGATATCAAACTCTATATAAGTATGGATTGTTATTTCTTTGTTACTTTCACACTGCTTATGATAAGAAATAATGAAGGATAATTCAAGCATACAAAATAGACTGAGTTGGTGGGAGAGTGAATATCTGGTTGATGGTGTGGATTATACCATCATAGGTGCTGGTATTGTTGGAATAAGTACGGCTATTGAGTTGAAATCTATTCAGCCTGAATTAAAAGTATTGGTGTTGGATAAAAAAACAGCTCCAATGGGTGCTAGTACAAAGAACGCAGGTTTCGCATGTTTTGGGTCGATCAGCGAAATATGGGATGATTTCAATAACTATGGAGAGAGTACTTGTCGAAAACTTATTGAGATGCGTTGGAAAGGCCTTACAAAACTCAAATCTAGAATTCCTCTTACAAGGATGTATTATAGTCCAAAACCAGGATCAGAAATATTTGATAATGAAGAGGATATGTCATTTTATCAGGGTAAAATAGCTTGGTCAAATGCATTAACAGCGGATATTTTGGAGCATGATGAATGCTATCATTTGCAAAGTGGTGCATTTGGTGAAGAAATTATAAATAAGCTTGAAGGTTCGTTGAATCCTCAGAAGATGATGAATGAATTAGAAGCGAAAGCCAGAAACTTAGGGGTAATATTTATGTTTGGTATTGAGATACAGGATATTCAATATCAAAATAAGGTATTAGAATCAAGTACCGGAAACATAGGCTATGACAAACTGATTGTTTGTACAAATGGCTTTTCAAATTCAACATTGCCTCAGTCGAAAGTGCGTCCTGCTAGAAATCAAGTTTTGATCACAAATAAAATGCCTGGATTTGAGTTGAAGCATTGTTACCATATGAACAAAGGGTATGTTTATTTTAGATCATACAACGAGCGATTGTTAATTGGTGGAGGAAGAGATTTGGATTTAGAAGGGGAAACCACAGTTGAATTAGGGACGACAGAGCTTATTACTTCTTATCTTAAAGAAATAGTAAAAAGAACAATATTGAAAGATCGTGAATTTAGAATAGCTCATACTTGGAGTGGAATATTGGGAGTGGGTGATTCCAAAATGCCGATTGTGAAATTTATAAATCCAGACGTGTTGGTGGCAATAAGAATGGGGGGTATGGGAGTCGCTATTGGTAGTTATATTGGTGAAGTAGCAGCAAGTATGGTGCTGTCAATAGATAACACTGCGCACCAGTTGTACGTTAGTTAAATCAATGAATCGTATTAAGATATACATTTGTATTATTTTTTCTATTGCTTTTTCTTCATTAGGATTGGCACAGACAAAGCAATTACCGGTGACTTCCAACAATGCACCGCAAATTGAAAGGGATACTTCTAAAAAAGAATTTCTTTACGTAGACCGTGCGGATAGACAGTTGTACGACGGTTCAGGTGAGGATGATAAATTATATCTTTGGGGCAATGTTCGTTTAACACATGATAGCGTTTTTATGTTTTGCGACAGTGCAGTACTTGTGAACAATGATTTGCAAGCTAAAGGAGATATTTCCATTATAAAAAACGACAGTATTACAATTTTTTCGGATTCATTATTGTATAAAGGAGATTCTCTAATGGCCTATTTTGTTGGAAATGTGGTACTCCAAAGTGATTCTTTGCAACTTTACACCTCATTTCTGCAATATGACTTAGAGAAAGATTGGGCGATTTATACAGATACAGCTTTATTAGTGACCGAAAGCATGGAAATAAAAAGTAAGCGTGGGATATATCATATAGACGAACAATATGTTAATTTTTACGAAAAGGTTTCTATTCAAGGGAGCGATTTTGATCTCTTGTCTGATTCATTACGCTATTATACCGAATTGGATCGTGCAATATTTTTATCTCCCACATTGATCAATCAAGGCAATAAGGTTATCTACAGTGAGGGAGGGTATTACGATATGGATGATAAAGAATCCGAGTTTTTTGGAAATGCTCAGTTTAAGGAGGATGACGCTGTTTCTACTGCAGATACGATCCGTAATAATGAATTGAAGAGTGTGACAGAATTGATCGGAAATGCACGTTACTTGTCCGAAAAGGAAGAAGGAAGGGCCAACAATATTATTTACCGCACGGATATAGAAGAATTTGAGTTAATTGGTGATGCCTTTTTTAAAAATCCCGAGAATGAAGTTACGGGTGATCAAATACGCTACAATAAGAAAACCGAGGATGTGAAAGTGGTAGGTAGAAGTTTTTTGAGTAACCCTCCAATGCTGATATATGCGGATGACCTGGATTATAAAAAAGAAGAGGGAATTGCATTTGCCAATGGTAATGTAGTCTGGAAAGATACATCTAGCAATTACGAAATCGTTTGTGACCATGCCTTTTATATTGATTCGACAGATTTTATGAAGTCATACAACGACGAGGGGAAACCATTGTTGAAAAACGAAGTTGAAAAGAATGACACCATGTTTTTGAGTGGCGATACGCTGATTTCATATACTAAAATAGTAGATGTTGATACATTTCGGTACTTCTCTGCCTATGCCAATGTTGAAATGTTGAACGATGAGATGCAGGCCATTGGTGATTCATTAAGTTATAATGGACAGGATAGTATCTTTACACTGTATGGGAGGCCGTATATGTGGTCGGATACGACTCAATATAACGCAGATACTATTTTTATTTTTATGGTCGAAAGTGAAGTTGAAAAGGTAGATTTGAAAAATAAGGCGCTAATTCTTACCACAGGTGATTTTCAATTTTTTGATCAAATAAAAGGAAATCGTATTGAGGCGAACTTTATTGAGGGGGATATTGATAACATGGTGGTTACGGGTGGATCGGAATCCGTTTATTACATGAAAGACAGTGAGGATGCATATATAGGTGTCAATGAGACCAAGTGTACCAATATGATCTTTCGTTTTGAAGAGGGAAGTTTGGTGCAAACCAGATATTACAAAGAGCCAGTAAGTAAATTGACGCCAATGGAAAAAGCGAATCATGATTCAATGAAACTAGATGGCTTTGACTGGAAATTAGATAAACGACCGATCAAGGTTGAGGATTTATATTTTTGATTTATGAGATATATTTTAATAGCCATTGCGCTGATTTTTATCTGTTCGAACAATATTCAGGGGCAAGACGAAGAAATTTTGTCAGCGGATCGGTTGTTCAATAAAGGGAATAAGGCCTACGAAGATGAGCAATTTGATGATGCTATCTTTTATTATGAAAGAGCAAAGTTGTTGGATCCATTAGGAGAGGATATAGCAACGAACTTAAATCTTGCCAATGAGAGGTTAAGCACGGATATAATTGAGTTAGATCCATTTTTTCTGATATTCTGGTGGAATGTGTTTAATGGTATTATGTTGCCTGGAGGATGGAAGATCTTTTCTGTCCTATGTCTGGCAATGTTGTTATTAGCTGTCTATTTGTATTTTTTCAAGAACAAGCCGAGGCAAAGAGTGTTTTACATGATCAGCGGAATCTTGTTTTCTCTGTTTATTTTATCCCTTTTAGCTGGAAATTCAAGGGTGAACCAAATCTACAACTCTTCTTATGTCATTGTCGTTGGTGCTGATCAGTCACTTTACATTGGGCCAGATGAGATTAGTGAAAAAGTAAAAGACATCACAGGTGGCAATAAATTAAAAATTCTTGATGCAATTGAAGAATGGTACAAGGTCTCTGCCATGGATAGTGAGCAGGGTTGGATTAAGAAAGAGAATGTCCGGTTGTTAAAATTTGGGTTGACGGATCGTTGATAATGTACAGTTTAAACTTGTCTTTATACGGTTCACCAGCAATATGAATATGTTGACTGAGATTTGATTAAATACTTTTTTCTTTTTTGTTTAGAGTTGGACCACGCTCTAAGTATTTAAATGATAACCAAATGGGTTAGGGGTATAGTATTTACCACCTCTCTTCAATAAAAGGATAATTTTTTTGATAATGTGGGTCAGGAGGTTGCCTCATTTTAAGAGTACATAATTAAAATTGTCGTCTTGGAGTATTAACAATAGTAATTAAACCAACCTTCCTTTCCAGTCATGCCGTATACGGAGTAAGAACGCATGTTCTATATTAACTAACAAAATGAAATTACGATCGTTACATGAAACTAAGATTACTTTTAGGCTGGGGAGTATTCATTCTTTTGGGTACATCTTCTTATGCACAAGACTCTGGCGATCTGCTTTTTGACAATTCTATTCTACATGAAATTCGATTTGAATTCTCTCAAGCTAACTACTGGAATACTCTCATCAATAATTATGAAAATAATCCGGGGCCTTTTGATGAAAAACCCTACCTGATGGGTAAAGTTATCATTGACAATGTAGAAGTGGACTCTGTGGGTGTTAGGTTCAAAGGTTTTACTTCCTATCCATATGACTCCGACAAGAAACCCATAAAGATTGACTTTAATGAATTTGTACCGGGTAAGAGGTATGATGGACTGAGAAAGGTCAATTTAAATAATGCTACCGGAGATCCAGGCATGCAACGAGATGGCATATGCTATGATCTCATGCGCTCGATCGGGGTGAAGGCACCAAGAACATCCTTTGCTAAAATCTATTTTAATAATCAGTACTGGGGGCTGTATCAAGTTATTGAGCAAGTGGATCAAGAGTTTTTACAAAATAATTTCAGCAATGATGAAGGAAATTTATTTAAGAACTTGAGCTGGAGCAAGTTTGAATGGAATGGAGATTCTCCCAATGGATACAATGAAATATTTGAACTAAAGACGAATAGAGAAAGCAATGATTGGTCTGGATTCATAAATTTGATGGATATACTCAACAATACGCCGGAATCATCTTTTAAAGAGGCAATTCGAGAGGTGTTTAATGTCGATTTGTTTTTAAAGACACTCGCTGTTGATGTTGCAACCAATAATTGGGATTCGTATCTGGAACATGGTAGAAATTGGTATATCTATGAAGATACTAAAACAGGTATATTCCATTGGATACCGTGGGATTACAATTTTGCATTATCCGGAGGAGGACTTGTCGATAACGAAGGAGGTGAGTGTGAATTGTTTACAGATTTTGTGACAGTTGGAAACCGCACTCCAACGGTTCAATTTTACGATGCCAGCTTTAGTTTTGGACAAATTACAGGGTATTTATGGGATTTTGGTGATGGAAACACGTCTACTTCAGAAGAACCCGAACATACTTACGAAAGTGCCGGAGGTTATCAAGTTTGTCTAACCGTTTTTGCGGGTGAAGATTGCGAAATGCAGAGCTGCAAATCAATCTTTACCAGTGACAATCTTTACGATTGCGGTGCGGTAACAAATGGTAGTTTTACGCACTCGGTGGGTGAGGCCTTTGCCATTATTGTAGGCTTCAATCCATCTTGTTGCGATTCATGGAATGAGGAATGTGAAGAATTTTATGGCTTGATTTCTAATTCGGGAGATGGAGCATTTGATTTTGAAATTGATCAGCGGGAAAATGAAGGAGTTTTGATACGTAGGTTGTTAAATGAAGAAGAATATTTTGACCGGTATCTCGATTATTATTGTGACCTTATGGACAATCACTTTACGATAGAAAAGTATCACTCCCTGATCGATCATAACAAAACCCTGATCCAGGATGCGGTAGCAATGGATCCCAATTTATTCAGCAGTTTTGAAAGATTCCTTGAAGACATTGGAGACGAGGGGGTGAAAAAAATACTCGCAGATCGAATTGAAGTATTGTCTGAAGATCTTGTCACACTTACAGATTGTGCCTTATCTCCGACCATTGCTTTTCAAGAAGTGGTTATCAATGAATTTGTGGCATCCAACGACCTCATGTCGCAGATCGTGGATAGCGCAGGAGAGGCTGAAGATTGGATTGAATTATACAATAATAGTGAATCCGCTATTGATTTGTCAGATGCCTATCTTTCTGACGATCCGTCGAATCTATTGAAATGGCAATTTCCGAGTGGAACTTTTATTCCTTCCGATGGGTACTTGATTGTATGGGCTGACAAAGATGAAGATCAAGCTGGCTTGCATAGTAATTTTCGATTGAGCAAAGCTGGAGATGAGATCTACTTAACCAATGCGGATGGATCGGTGATTGATGAGGTGGAATTTGGAGAACAGGAAACCAATACGTCTCAAGCCAGAATTCCAAACGGAACTGGTGATTTTGTAAATAAGGAGGTTACATTCAATGCCAATAACGATACCGGGAATCCAACAAACACAGAAGATGTTTTGTCTTCTCATGCGTTTAGGATAAGTCCAAATCCGGCAAATGATTTTGTTGAACTGACTATAGAAGACGATATGAGCGATGTGATTAAAATCAATATTATATCTGCTGCTGGAAAGATTTTAAAATCAATGATGACAGATAATAACAAGACAAAAATCGACCTGAACAATTTGAGCAGTGGACTCTATTTTATCTCCGCTCAAGATTCTGAAGGCAAAGTATCAGTTGGTAAATTCATAAAGCAATAGAGGGTACACATGCGCAGTATGTTAAAACTTTTCGCGTTGTGGTTGTCAATGGTGACATCACTTCTATCTATTGAGACTGTATGAAATGGGTATTGAAGAGTCAAGGTGTTATCAAATCTAGTAGATTGAAAGTTTATTTACATTGTCTAAATCTTTAAACCTGCCTGCTTTATGGCTAGTCTTTTTATCCGTATCGTCAAAATGAATATTACCTCTCACTCGTAGTTACAAATATATGTGTGATGCCATAGTAAACATAACCTTACGTGACAAAACTCCTTAATCTCATTATGGGCTTTAGTCTCTTATTTTATTTGATTCTAGGTTGTTTTCTACTTGAAAAAGTCTATCTTTGCACTCCGAATTGAAAAAATTGAGATTATGCCTAAAATGAAAACGCACTCAAGTGCAAAGAAAAGATTCAAAATAACTGGATCCGGAAAGGTGAAAAGATTTCAAGCTTATACGTCTCACATGATGAGAAACAAGTCTAAAAAAGCGAAGACCAGACTTCGTGGAGCTACGCTTGTATCTCAAGCAGATGAGGCAAGAATCAAAAATTTGCTTTGTAAATAAATTACCTTTCAAAAATTATTTTTAACGAGGATGAAGGAAAAGTACTAGAATTGGTCCCTTCATTGTACTAAAAACAAAACATTATGCCTAGATCAGTAAATGCAGTAGCATCTAGAAAAAGAAGAAAAAAAATCCTTAAAGCCGCAAGAGGTTATTTTGGTGCAAGGAGTAAGGTTTACACCGTTGCTAAAAATGCTGTTGAGAAAGCATTACAATATGCTTACCGAGACAGAAGAAATAAGAAGAGAACATTCAGAAGATTGTGGATCACAAGAATTAATGCAGCGACAAGAATGCACGGAATGAATTACAGCACTTTCATGCATGGTTTGAAAAAAGCTGACATTGATCTAAATAGAAAAGTACTTGCAGATATGGCTATGAATCATCCTGAAGTATTCACAGCAATTGTCAATAAAGTGAAATAGTTGATCCAATTATAACAAAAGATGAAGGCTTGGAAGTATCTATACTTCTGAGCTTTTTTTTTGGTGCGCCTGGCATGTCGCACACACTTGAGGGTTCAAGTCCCTTATACGCCCGACAAGGGGAAGTATTAGCCGAACTGCAAGGTTGATATCGTGAGGTATTAGCTGAAGGAAGCGGAAGGCAAAGCATTGGCT
>JBCCVV010000213.1:0-11606 GCA_039194925.1 Bacteroidota bacterium | reverse complement strand
GAAAATTAAATTTTCATTAAAACAAGCAAATACAATAAAAATAAATAGGATTGATCTTATGTCGAAACTAAATTAATAAATTTGACTCGAATCGCAAAATTTAATTTTATATCTTGAGTATTTGGTACTTCTTTTTTAGTAATTGGCGCTCCAAAAGAATTGAGCTGTTGGAATGGTTAGCAAAAGAAAACGTAAGGTAGATTAGATGGTACGAACAATTTTTTTTGGTTTACACTTTTATTACGCAGCGATTAGCCACCACTTGAAGAAATTTGAGAGTGGATCATACGTTGCTATGAAGATTTTAATCATCCTCCTATGGCATATGTTTGACTTAGTAATCTCAGTATACAGCAAATAAAAGGGCCAATGAATTCCCAAACATCGACCCTACCAGAACTCTTTTATCCTGATTATTCTTTTTATTCTTTTTCCACTAGAAAAACGTTACTTCCCCGGTGGCGATGTCATACATGCCTCCAACGATAGAGATGTCACCGTTTTCTGCCATCTCAGCCAAAACGGAACTCTCATCTTTTATTCTTTTAATCGACATTTCTACGTTTCTTCTAGCTACATTATTGACAAAATCAATATTGCCTGAATTTCTCTGGCTCTTATCTGCGGGTTCGCTTACGGCATTCACGGCAGGTCGAATCTTACCAAGCATGGATGTTAGATTGCCCAAAGATGCATTATCACATGCTCCTTTTACCGCTCCACAACTTGTATGGCCTAATACCACGATGATCTTGGTACCCGCCAATTTACATGCGAATTCCATACTGCCCAGTATATCTGAATTGATAAAATTTCCGGCAATTCGAATACTGAAGATATCTCCAATCCCCTGGTCAAATATAATTTCTGAAGAAACCCTGGAATCGATACAACTTAGTACAGTAGCAAAAGGGAATTGCCCGGTGCTGGTATCATTTACCTGTCCTATTAAATTACGATTGACCTGACCACTGGCTACAAACCGCTCGTTTCCTTCTTTAAGAAGATTAAGGGCAATTTCTGGTGTGATTCCTGATTGAGTCTCTTTTGTCTGAGTGTTTGTATTTAAATTTGCTAAACTCATTAGTAGTTTTAGATTTTTAAGTGTTTAAAAGTTTGTCTTTTTTTGGTTCAAAGAGGTATTTTAATCAAAATGCACATTTGAAATCTTAATTCCCAAATTTTAAAAATGTTGAAATTGGTCAACAACTATTTCCTTTTAGACAAGAGCTAAAGACAGCGCAGTTTTTGACCGATTCTCATTTTTATATCAATGTGCAATCGAGTTTTAAAATTATGCGGCCTCCAGCTTTTTTTGTTTAAAAAACTCAATATAGCTCTCTGGGTTTTCAACTATTCCACGTTCAGAAAACAACTTGACATTAATATTTCTATTTCTTGCTTTCTGTCCAAAGTCATCTAGGATTTCGATGATATCATTGTCCAAATATCTTGTCTTTCTTACATCTAATTCAAGATATGAGTTTTCAGGAAGTTTATCCAACTCTTTCAAAATTGCACCTTTATTGAAAAATGTTACTTCTTCTGCAAGGGTCATTTTCACTTTTTGAACTCCATTGCTTATATCTTCAATGTTTAGGAAGTGTGAGTTTTGGTAACTTTTTATCAAAATTATAACGACTCCTACTGCCAATCCCATACCGATACCCATCAACAAGTCGGTAAATACGATACCCAACACAGTGACCATAAATGGAATAAACTGATTCCAACCCAAATCATACATCTTCTTAAATAAAGCTGGCTTTGCCAATTTGAACCCTACGATCAGCAGTATAGCTGCCAAAACAGAAAGTGGAATCATATTCAATAATCCAGGAATAGTAACAACAGAGATAATCAAGAAAAAACCATGAATAATTGCAGACATTTTTGTCTTTCCTCCAGATTGGATATTAGCAGAACTTCTTACGATAACCTGAGTAATCGGCAATCCACCAATCAAACCAGAAATGATGTTACCTGTCCCTTGAGCCATCAACTCTCTATTGGTAGGTGTAACTCTCTTTTCAGGGTCCAACTTATCTGTTGCTTCCACGCATAATAAGGTTTCAAGACTTGCAACCAATGCCAGTGTAAATGCCGTTACCCAAATTGCGGGTTCGGTTATCACAGCAAAATTTGGAAAACTAAACTGTCCCAGGAAAGAAGAAAAATCCTTTGGTACAGGAACACTCACCAATTGATTGGTATTTATTCCAAGACTTGTCCCTTGAGTAGCGTTGAAAAAGATAATCCCCAGAACTACAGCCACCAGTGGACCTTGCACGATCTTGAAGAATTTGGCTTTTTGTGAAAGGATTCTATCCCAAAACAGCATAAGTCCAAGACCTACGACCGCAATTATGGTTGGCCCCAAACTTATATTGTTCAACATTACAAACAACTCAGAAAATGTATTCTCCCCATCTACTTGAGAAAAGGCAAAATCACCTTCAGGATCTGCATCGTAGCCAAAAAAGTGTGGAATCTGTTTTAAAATTATAATGATACCAATACCCGTCAACATTCCTTTGATGACAGATGATGGGAAGTAATACCCAATAATTCCAGCTCTTAATACTCCAAAAAGAAGTTGGATCACACCACCAAGAACAACGGCGACCAGAAAATTTTGAAAACCTCCTAATGCCCCGATGGCAGTAAGTACAATTGCCGCCAAACCCGCTGCAGGTCCACTAACACCTATTTGAGAACCACTTAAGGCTCCCACGATAATACCGCCAATAATTCCGGCAATCAGTCCTGAAAATAAAGGTGCTCCACTGGCAAGTGCAATACCCAGACAAAGCGGAAGTGCTACAAAAAACACGACAATACTCGCAGGTATGTCATTTTTTAAATTCCCAAAAAGTGATTTATTAACACTCATGATATAAAATTTGAATAGTTTGAAAAGAAAAAAGCGATATGTTGAATTGAATCAACTGGAAAAGTTGGTAGGCGATATTTGCCTAATCTCGATCTGTAATTAGTGTATTTCCGGAGGAGGACAAGTTATTTCTAAATAAGGCATACTTATTGTCCATTCATCCAACAGGGCTTTCTCGTCTTGAATCGAAAATAGGTCAATGCAACTTAATACCTGTCTAATTTTTGCTTCTGAGAAATCTTCTGCGCTTTCTTTGGCATCTTTTTCGACTTCTCCTTCGAATGCAGTTTCCATATGACTTATTTCAGTACTATAACTTTCCATCATGGTGCAAAATTCACCGCAAACGACAGAGAAGAGAAAAGTTATAGCAAAGAATAATTTCATATTAAAACATCAATTATGTTATCAAATATAATAATTCCATCATTAAAGACAGTATTACTGTCATAATTGTTTTTTATCATTACATTAAAATTAATAATGCTGTCACAAACTACAGCTTTCCAGTATGATTGAAATCAAATTTGAGATCAATAACAGTATGTTCAACAAAGACCCTCAGCAAACAGATTTGGGTAAAAAAATTCTTGAGCACTCCGTATTGATGATCGATGAAATTGGATTCGAAGCTTTCACCTTTAAGAAATTGGCCCAACGAATCGGTTCCGCTGAAAAATCAATCTATCGATATTTTGACAACAAACACCTCCTGTTACTCTTTCTAACTTCCTGGTATTGGGAGTGGGTCCATTATCTGATTAGCATTAACATCATCAACATTACGGATCCAAAACGGAAGCTCGAAATCGCTATTTCCAATCTGGTAAAAGCTACCTCAGAGAATCCTATGACGAGGTACATCAATGAAAATGTGCTTCATAAGGTAGTGATCAAAGAAGGTGGAAAAGCTTATCATATCAAGGATATCGATGAAGAAAACAAAGCGGGTCTTTTTCTTTCGTATAATACTTTGGTGAAATTGGTTGCCGAAATCATTCAAGAGATCAATCCGGATTTCAAATACTGCACAAGCCTCGCCAGTAATCTCTTCGAAATGTCGAACAATCAAATTTATTTCACAGAGCATCTTCCGCAACTTTCGAGTTTATCAAACTGTGCTGAACTGAATCAAAACCTGATCGATATGCTGAATCTATATACGGAGAAATTGTTGGTGGAGGGATAGAGATTGGGGAGATTGAAGAGAGTGGGGAGATTATTACGCCGAGAATTCTGGAGAAGACACCGGGGAGCACCGAGTTTTTATTAGAGTGGGGAGATTATTGCGCCGAGAATTCTGGGGAAGACACCGGGGAGCACCGAGAATTAAGTGCGCTTTGTGTTGCATTAGTGATTCCATCTTGCGCTCCAGGTGGTTAAAAACGTGCAACTAGATTATCTATGCCGCCAAACCCATGGCAATTAGGCTCTAAGCAACCTCGGTAAATATCTTTCCTGACTTTTCTACTTCCCTTTTTATTCCTTTGATCACATCTACCCGTTCGATCGTATTGGAATTTTTGGAAATAGCTTTGAGGCAGGAGTATTGTACCACGTTAATAATATTACCGCCGCTCAACTCATACTTACTGATGAGGTGATGTACATCAATGTTTTTTTCGAAGTTGATATGTACTGGAAAAGATTTGGCAGAAATAAGTTTGCGCTCGCATTGAGAAGGAAATGGAAACTTTACGATCATATTGAATCTTCTCAGAAAGGCGTCATCAATATTTGATTTGAAATTGGAAGAAAGGATGACCAGACCGTTGAAGTTTTCAATTCGCTGAAGGAGATAGCTCACTTCCTGGTTGGCATAGCGATCATGTGCGTCTTTGACTCCTGTACGCTTACCAAAAATGGCGTCGGCTTCGTCAAAGAAAAGAATCCAGTTTCTATTTTTGGCTTTCAGGAAAAGCCGTTCAAGGTTCTTTTCTGTTTCACCAATATACTTCGAAACTACGGTTGACAAATCTACTCTGAATACTGGTTTTTTGGTGTACTTGCCAAGTAATGTTGCCGTGAGTGTCTTGCCGGTTCCTGATGGACCATACAATAAGACTCGATATCCCGGTTTTATCTTTTTGGCCATATTCCAATCATTCATTAAGGTATCGTTGTTTTCGATCCAAAGTTTCAATTCCTGGATTTGATCCATCACATCAGCGGTTAGCACAAGATCATCCCATTCCATTTCTGTTGTAATTTCCTGTGCCGGGAAGTTGGGGCTGAATTTAGGCTTGGATCGATAGCCAGTCAAAAAGTAATCCACATAATCCTGAGACATCACCAGTTTGCCGCTCATGATGGGTTCCCCTTCCGGGACAGGTTCCAGGTATAGAATGCCATTTTTGACCAATGGAGCGTCATCTGTGAGCATAGCGGCTACTTCGATTCGCTTTTGAGCGTCCATTCCTCCTAATATAAATTGTGCGGTTTCTCCGGTGGGGATTATACCTCTGTGGTTTTTTCCTTTTACGCCACCGAATTCTGGGAATTCACCTCCCTGTGGCATGGATTTCTGTATGATGGAAGTGAAGAAATTTGGATTTAGATGTGGGATGAGTGCAATGGTAAGCAGGTGACGTCCTAGCGATTCAGTATCGTATTCATTGTTACCCTGACCTGCCAACCTCTTCTCAATGAGTATTTTTAATTCTTCTACTCCGATTTTATTATCCATAACCATTATTTTATTTTTTCGTGTTGTACATTTCTAATCCATTCATACTGGTGAAAACAAAACCATTTTCATAATTGTATAATCCTCCTCGTATTATTCCTTTATCACTATTTAAAACAATTTCATTTTCTTCTAAATCATACATTTTAATGGGATTGCCTTCATCTGTGTAACAAAGAATTGCGAGTTTTCCGTCCACATATATACAATCAATTGGATATTCAGGAAGATCTATCAAACCAACTACTTCTAACTTTTGAATATTTATTAGAGCGAGCCGAAATGAGTTAGAAAATCTTAGGATTAGATAATCTTGATTTTTTATTTTAAAGTGATTCACAGAAATTACTTCTTCCTGATTTGGCAGGGCTATTCGACCTATCACCCGATCGATTTCCTCAATCGAAGAAATAAGAATTGACTTACTGTTCTCATTGATTCTTGCCAAATATGTATTGGTTGCATAAAACTGATTGCAATAAAAATCATCTACTATTGAATATGATAAATCAGTCAAATCAAATCTTATTAAATGTTTTTTTCCCTGTGCGAAGATATAGTTCTTAACTAAAAAAGTAGTCTTATTTTTTGATTGAAACTTTCCAGAAGGCTTGATCTCTACAGTGTCATTTTTCATTATCTCTGAACCATCCAAGGTAGAAATACATTTGATATAGAATTCTTCTCCTTTCTCAAAAAAGTAAATTTTTTCATCGCCTAAAAGTATACCTCCATAATTATTATGAATACTCCAGCCTAATGGAATTCTCCAAACTGCATTACCTGTTTTTGAATCCAGTAATTGCAGATAAAAATTGTTCTGTGCGTCAGTTACAGATACAATGACATTACTTTTATTATCCAGATAAATTGATTTGAATCCAAATATATTATCACCTTCAAACTGAACATTCCAAATTACTCTTCCTGAGATTATATCCAACGCTTGCAAACTATCATGGCTTCGGATAAATAGTACATCTCCCTCAGAGGTAAATCCGAACAGACCTGTTTGATTTCTGTTAAGAATTTTCGATTTAAAATCTGTTCTACTCATTTAAGTTTTATATCAGTTTCTTTATATTTTATGGTACCATCTTGATACAGCATACCAAGCAAAACTACCAGTTTGTCATCCGTAAGTTTCGCTCGTACTCCATCGAAGTCAAGACCATCCAATGTAACTTCTTCTGGATCGGAACCCTCATTTTCCAGGTATAAGGTAATCGAAAGTTCATCAATAAAGTGATGCAATTGAGCGTGCACCGATTCTGCTATGTCCGCCTTCGCTTGACCCTGAACCTTAATCAAGTTATTAATATTATGCGACCCTCCAAGGTATAATGGTACAATATGATGTACTTGTTCTCCAAACTTGGCATTAAAATCTGATTTATGCGCTTTGGCAATTTTACTATACAGCGCTTTGGAAATCGATTTGTATCTAGTAATTAAATCAGTTTTTGATGCTGCTTTTAACAATCTTGGTATTTTGGTACCGGCAATAAAGAATAATTCTACGTTTTTAAGATATTTAATCAATCTGGTAGCTAAAGCTCCAATCTCCGCACTTGCTGCTTGACTTACACCTTTCACACTAAAACCATCTCCCTGGGTTTCCTGTGTTTCTGCAACATTCCCTGTTTCTCTCATTATAGTGGTATCCAAGGCTGATACCAGTACACCTCTCATTTCGGCAACTTTTGATGCTCCAAGAACACTTCCAAGTGTGGCTGATTTAAGCTCTCCGCCTACCTTTTGTTTTGCTTGTCTTCCTTTAGCAGCAAAGAGTGCTACTTTACTAAATCCTCCTTCAATATTGTCATCGAAACCATGATCCACCATAGCATCTGTAATCTTTTTCCTAATGTCTGCATCTGGGAATATTAGATCAACATCGGCACCCTTACTTGGATTTATTTCAGCTAATACTTCATATTTCTCACCACCCTTTGAAGTTAAAGTAATTGATTTAAGTTTGTATTTCTTCTTGATAGCTGCCAGGCCTTTTCTGAATCCTTTCTCATCTAATTTATCATCAGCATCCAATGTTTTGACCTCGGCAATAGCTTTTGTTAAATCCTCTTCTTTTTGCTCTTTCGACCGATTGTCCTTACCACCTGCCATATTCATAACACCCTTCAAAAAGTTTTTCGCCCCAGTAATAATAAAGTCGATCACCTTATCAATAGCAGCATCCACCTTGTCTCGTATCTTATTTACAATCTCTATTATCTTTTTAGATACTTTTCCCAAACCAAGAAAATGGGCTAAAAAGTTAACCGCTAAAGTCAACATGCCAGCCAAAGTTTTCTCAACCTTATCTATGGCAGCTCCTAACACACCATTAGCAATATTGACAATGGAATCCAAAACGGCAAACCCCACACTGGCAATCTGTTTGATCTTATCAAGTAAAAACGTGACCGTATCGTAAACAAATAGTATAGCCTGGATTACAGCTCCAGCAGGATTCAGACTGCTCACTAATTTAGTCATAGCTTTTGTAACCACCTTGGTCATTACCCAAGACGTGATCTCACCCATGACCATGGCCTGAAGGTCACTTAAATGCTCCATGATCTTTTCCCACATGGCCATTGGTCCTTTGGTTACTAATAACGAAACCAATTCGAATCCCGTCTCAAGAGCTTTT
Organism: Bacteroidota bacterium; assembly: GCA_039194925.1. Taxonomy (GTDB): domain Bacteria; phylum Bacteroidota; class Bacteroidia; order Chitinophagales; family Saprospiraceae; genus CAJXUU01. The sequence goes on along the minus strand of JBCCVV010000213.1, from coordinate 3,371 downwards.
ACGGCCGGCTCACCCAAATGCTTCACCAGTTTGACCCTGATATTGGCCCAAGAGATACCCAGTACGGACAATACGAACTTGATAATTTCTTGCAGACTTAACCCGGTTGGAATATAAATACCGGCCCCTGCAAGAGATCCTGTCAACCAATTAATTAATGCCGCTTTCAGGTGCTTACCAATATTATCGGCAAACTTCAAAAAGCCATTTTTTGCTGCTTTTATTAAATTTCCGAGGAAACCCACCGGATCGCTTATAATTTTTTCAAAAGCTGCACCCGCTTTTTTAATCCATGGAATAGCTCCCGGAGCTACAACAGTAAATACAATCTCCAAAAGACTCAAGACCGTACCGCCCGCCCATTCGAGGAATTTGCCTGCCACATTAAGGAAGACTTTACCTACTTTGACAAATGCTTTGGGAAGCAATACAATATCTGTCCATGTCAAAGATTTCAGCGTATCTATGAAGGTCTTGGGGATTTCAGTCACAAAACCCATCAATCCACCTAGAGCCGTTTTGAACCAGGTATAGGCCTTGTCGATGGCATTTCCTTCCTGAATATTTTTCCAGATTTCTTCCTGTCCAATCAGTTTCATAAAGCCACCAATCAGATTTTCTGCGGTGGGCGGATATGGGTCACCTGTAATGGGATCACTTCCTATAACGACACGCAACAAATCGTATGCGGGTGTTCCTTCCGCCAAACCTGCCAACGGTCTTAAAATTGCCTCCTTGACCATATCTATGATGGTGGATACCAGCCCTTTCGCAAAATTGATAATTCGTTTGATCGGTGTAGTAAAGATTCGTTTGGCTCGATTCCAAACTCCACCAAGATCAAATATATCCGACCAGCCCAATGAATCCAGGAAGTCATTTACCGCATTACGAATGGTGCCTCCCGTGATATTTAATGTATCCATTTGTTCTTTGAACCATGCACTTGCCTTATCAAAAACACCATGATTGTCCAGGGCATCCGTAATCAACCCACCACCCGGCAAAAATTCGACCATGGCCCGCATAATATTCGCTGCGCTACGATCCACCTTACTCATATTGATCGGATTCAATCCCAGAATGATGGTAAACATCCGATACCCGGGAATATAATTGGCCTTGTCGGCAAAATAATCCAACGCATCACTCACTCCTAATCGCTGCACTTTGGTCGTAGATGTATTGCTGATCTGAGGTTTTCGCTGGATTGAGGAATCTTGCTGTACCACGTGTGTCAATTCGTGCGCCAAAAGGTGTTGACCATCCCTGGACCCCGGGTCGTACTGACCTTCATTGAAGTACACATGGTTTTCATGGGTAAATGCCTTCGATCTCAGCTGATTGTTCATCGTTGCAGATGAATTATCGGTATGTACTTTGACATTCGAGAAATCTGCCTGGAACTGGGATTCCATAAATTGTTGGGTATGCCCATCTAGGGATTGCCCTCCTGATTTACTTGCGGCAATACCTTGCTCTGTTTTCGAGGAGACTTCTGGTGTACCTTCTCCACTTCTTTGAATTGAATTATCTTGATAGACACTCCCCTGTGTATCAAAAAGTTTCGCTTGAACCTGTTCTTCTGAAGCTTCTTCCTGCACATCTTCGTTTTCTTCTCTTTGCACCGAATCATCCATTTTGGTCTGAACGATACTTTTTGTCAATTCCGGTGTAAGCTCTATCGGAGCCAATGGTTCCAGATTGGGTTCTCCGGTAAACGCTGCAGATTCATCGGGACTTACATCTTCGCCTTTAGCTTGTTGTGGTGCAGGGACTTCTACCTTTGCTTGCTTGGGAGCAGGAGCACCTCCTCCTTTTTGATCTTTTTTGCCTCCTTTTTCCTTGACGTCTTTTTCTACCGTTTCAGGCTCTTTTTTCTCTTTTTTCTCTTCAACTACATTTTGTTCAGGCTCCGCATCGGGATTGGTCACCTTTGAATCTTCACCGGGCATTGGAGGCAGGAGTTGATCCGCCAGTTCTGCTGCATCCAATTCTGGTGCCTGGGAAGCCAAAGGTTCGGATGATGTTTGTACTGGTGCATTGCTGGATACAAAATTGGTAGGTTGAATATTGGTTCCAGCAGAGACAACATGATCGGCCATACGGTCCGCCTCAGCTTCGTAGGCACTACTGGCAGAATCCACTTCCAATTTGGGTTGAATAGCAGGTATGAATGAATCGCTTTGCTGCACTCGATTAAAAGCAGGATGATGTGCTTTTGAAGTGGAAGGCTTTGTATGTGCAGCTTTTGTGAACATGTATTTAAAAGTGTTATTTTTCTTATGCGTTCTTCTTTTGTTTCAATCAAAAGGATGTTTTCTTGTCGTATCATTTTCTTGATATACTAATCAAGAATTAATTGCCTGAAAATTAAGGTGAAACGCGGGATAGCCATTTTATGAATCGACGACTCAATACTCGTATAAATGATGGTGTTTTTTCACCCAAATACTTTTTGATCATCTCTGCAACACTACCAAACAATCTTCCAGATGCTCTGGCACCGGACTGTAATAAATTGTCTTTACTCATTCCTAAGTCAGTTAATCCATTCCAAACTTTTTCAAAAAATCCATTCTGTGTAATCTCTGTTGACTTGTTTAATCCATCATTCGACTCTTTCTTTTGAATGGTTCCTTTTTGTTGAATGGTGTGGGTGAGTTCGTGCGCCAATAAATGTTTTCCTTCCTTTGACCGGGGATCGTACTGCCCTGAATTGAAATAGATATCATGGCCATTGGTAAATGCCCTAGCTCTTAACTGTTTGCTCATTTCCTGAGCATATCCTCCAGTATGAATTCTGACCTTAGAAAAATCATTGCCAAAGGATTTTTCCATAGCAGCTGTGGTTTGCGCATCCATAGTATGACCTGCTCCTCTGTAATTCCCCAACTTACTTTCTACATTGCGAGTTGATCTGGAAGGTCCTGAAGATTTCTGCTGCACGTCTTCCTCTTCCTTGGATTGAACGGCATCTTCTTCCTCTTTGGACTGAACAGCTTCCTCCTCTTCCTGTGCCTGGACAGATTCTTCCTCCTCCTTCGACTGAACCGCTTCCTCTTCTTCCTGCGCCTGGACAGATTCTTCCTCCTCTTTGGACTGAACCGCTTCCTCCTCTTCCTGCGCCTGGACAGATTCTTCCTCCTCCTTGGACTGAACCGCGTCCTCTTCTTCCTGCGCCTGGACAGATTCTTCCTCTTCCTTGGACTGAACCGCTTCCTCCTCTTCCTGCGCCTGAACGGATTCTTCCTCTTCCTTGGACTGAACTGCTTCCTCCTCTTCCTGCGCCTGAACGGATTCCTCCTCTTCCTTGGACTGAACCGCTTCCTCCTCTTCCTGCGCCTGGACAGATTCTTCCTCCTCCTTGG
>JBCCVV010000212.1:0-11717 GCA_039194925.1 Bacteroidota bacterium | reverse complement strand
TTGTCCTCGAGTAAATACGTCTTGTGTAATCATGGTGTCAGCTTGATTACAGGTTGGTCTCACCAATTTACGTATTTACTTTTTTTCTTTTATGCCTATTTTTATTGCCGAACCATTGTTATAACATAAATATAGTTTTTTCTTTGTATACATCGTTGTCAATCAACTCTGCACAAAGCTGTGTATCAGGATTTAGCTCGAATCACAGCCTGTGGCTCAATATCAATCATAAACTTTTCATTCGCCAAACTTTTCACATTGATCTAGGTACTGGCAGGTGGACTTTCCGTTCCAAAATTATCTTTGAGGATCCGTGATAGAATTGGTCCAATATCTTTCTTATAATCTACACCATAAATTCAACTTTAGATTTTCAGTCCAACGATAAAGTCCTGTTAACTTCTAACCCATCTAGTGGCATTTTCCATCTCATCGCTAAAAACAAAGAGAAATACAGTATACAATCCATTGTTGATATGAATGGAACCGAATATCAGCTCTTATTGGATGATTCAGCTGTTGATATCTCGAACTTGCCCACAGGCATTTAATTATTGCAGGTACAAGACAAAATTGAAATGAGAAAAATCAATTTAAAATTCGTAAAAATTTAAATTTCCTCATTCACTTTAAAATTTTGCCAATAGATAATTTTCCAATTCAGCCACTATCCGCTCCCCACATTTCCCATCCCCCAAAGCATTCGTATGCACTTCCGGTCTTTTTCTGGTACGAACAAACTCAATAATCTTCATTTCATCCGGCCCGGCAATCCGATTCCAACCTTCTTCTATGGTTTCTACCCATTCCGTCTGGGCATCAATAATAATTCCAGGAACTTTATGAAAATAGGCTTCTTTTATTATTCCTCCAGAATCAGTAATGGCAATAGCAGCATATTTAAGCAGACTTTGTGATTCCCAAAATCCAATGGGATCGATTACATGAACATTGGATGAGATTTTACTTTCTAATCTATGACTGAGGATGGCTGATTTGGTCCTGGGATGCATCGGGAATATCACAGGCAACTCACAATTGGATGCACCATTTAAAATCGATTCCAGCTTAACTGGATCAGAAGTGTTGGCATCTCTATGGCACGTCATGAAGACATATTCACCTTTTAAATCATATTTCGTTCTTAGTTGGTTTTCGGGTATATATCTCGAATCGCTGAATAAGAGGTCCAGACTGATGTCACCCGTCAGGAATACATTATTGGTGATGCCCACTTTTTTTAAATTGTCAACACCCGTTTGGGTAGGAGAAAAATATAAATCGGTTACACTATCGGTTAATAGTTTGTTGACTTCTTCCGGGATGCTTTTGTCCCATTCACGCAGTCCGGCTTCGACATGTGCCAGGGCTATATTTCGTTTTGCAGCAGCAATGGCAGCCGCAGCAGTAGTGTTGGTGTCGCCATACACGATAACCAGGTCCGGTTTTTCGTATTCGAGAATGTCGTCAAATTCAACCAGAAACTTTCCGATCATCTTATTATGGGATTGAGAACCGATTCCCAAATTATACTTTGGCCAGGGGATATTCAACTCTTCAAAAAAGTCCATGGATAAGTTGGTGTCGTAATGCTGACCGGAATGCACCAACGTTTCTTCCAGGACATTGGATTTTGCAATGGCTCGACTCAGTGCCGCCGCTTTAATGAATTGTGGTCTGGCACCAACTACCGTAATAATGTGATATTTTCCTTTTTCAGACATCTCGATTATAAATGGGCAAGAAAATGAACCCAAGAATCCCTAACACCACATTCAACATCTGGACCGTAAAAAACATAATGTTGGAAAAAGCAAAGGCTTGGGTGAATTCGACGCTGTATAGCATCAACGCCTCAGTAATCAAAAACTGATAAGTTCCCATACCACCTGGTGACGGAACTACAATGCCCAACGTGCCAAAGACAAAAACGACTAATCCGCTTACAGGCGCTAAATCTGCTGTTGGACCAAATGAGAAAAACATAAGGTACGTCATGAGATAATAGCAAACCCAGATAACGATGGTATGGAATATAAATATTCCAGGGCGCTTTAAATCTTTTATGGATAGTAACCCTTCCCAAAAACCAATTAAGATTTTTTTGACCTTTTGCCCCAATTTAGAAGCAAAAAGTTGATTTCGATAATTCCAAAGGAGGTATAAACCGATTAAAAGAACAACGCCCAGAATTCCTAAAAACATTGGTGAAAGGAGTACTCCAAAACGCTCCGTAAGATCTACCTCATTTTTAAAATAATTGATAAAGTTGTCAAACGAAAGAATCAGCGTGATACATATGGTGATCAACAAACAAATGACATCTATAATTCTGGAAGTAACAATAGTTCCCATTACTTTTTCCGGTTGCATCTTTTCGTATTGAGAAAGCAATCCGGCTCGAACAAATTCTCCTGATCGAGGGATACCCAGGTTAACCAGATAACCGACCATTACGGTATTGAAGGAATTCAAAAACTTTGGTTTGTGGCTCAAAGGTTCAAGCATCATACTCCATCGCAACGAACGAGATATATTACTCATTACATAGAAGGAGAGCGCAATAAGTATCCATACGTAATCTGCGGATTTTATATAGTCTACGATCGCTTGAAAGAAGTTACAGTCTTCAGGTTTTGTGCCCAATGATGCACATTGTTGCTGATAATCCTTGTTAAACTTAAGATAGACGAAATAGAGTATAATTGTACCTACAGCTAGAAATGCCAGCGATTTTGATAGATTTTTGAGATTCTTACTCATATATATACTCGTAGCAAATCCTAATCCAACTTGTTGAATTCATTCGGGAAAACAGTTGCTGGTTTATGTGCCTTTGCTTCTTCCGGAGTCATTAGCGCATAACAGATTATGATTACGATGTCACCAACTTCAGCCTTTCGCGCAGCTGCCCCATTCAGACATACAACTCCCGAACCTCTTTCTCCTTTGATAACATAGGTTTCTATGCGTTCACCATTATTGTTATTCACGATCTGAACCTTCTCGCCCTCCATAAGGTTGGCAGCATCCATTAGGTCTTCGTCAATCGTAATGGAGCCAACATAGTTTAGATTGGCTTCCGTAATACTCGCTCGGTGAATCTTTGATTTGTGGATATATAATAACATGGCGCAAAATTATAATTTTTAAAATATGTAGTTCTTCCGAAAAGAAATATTTTAAAAGACTTCTTTCCAAAACACTTTACCTATAACCAATTTTGAGTAAAATCGTTTCATAACAATTTTATAATGATAAGTCAGAAATTAGGACGGAGTAATGTAATTTTGTCACTTGAATTAAAAGCAGAGCAGTGAATAGAATGAAGAAAATTACGGGGTTTCTGATCCTTGGCGTTTTATTAAGCATGATGTTGATCAATTGCAAATCATATAATGCCGATTATGAGAAAGAGGTAAATGATGCTGAATTTATTCATGCGTCAATGAAGAAGTTATCGGATGTTATTGTTCACGATATATTTTCTCCCCCCGTAGCAAGCAGAAATTACGTTTATGCAAGCATCGCCGCATACGAAGCCGGTAGATTTTTGGACTCTTCCTATATCAGTCTTTCCGGTCAACTGAAAGATATGCCGGAAATCGTCTCTCCCGATAAGGATAAAACGTATTCATTTGGAATTGCTGCCAATATTGCTCTGCTCAAGACTGCGAAAAATTTTATTTTTTCCGAAGATAAAGTTGAAGTTCATTGGAACGAATATTTAACAGTACTGGAAAAATTGAATATTGATCCTGAAATCGTTGATAATTCAATTGCTTACGGAAAGCTGGTCGCTGATCAAGTAATTGATTGGTCAAATACAGATAATTATAAAGAATCCAGATCTTATCCGAAGTTTTCGATTACTGATGACGCGGCACGATGGAAACCTACTCCACCCGGATACCACGAAGGTATAGAACCGCATTGGTCTACAATAAGAACGTTTGTAATAGATAGTGCACAGCAATTTACACCAGAAATGCCAACAGAGTTTTCATTGGATGAAGAGAGTCAATTTTACAAAGAGGTGATGGAGGTGTATGATGTTGTGAATAACATCAACGAAGAGGAAAAAGCCATTGCCAGTTTTTGGGATTGCAATCCATATGTACTGAATGTTACGGGACATGTCATGCATGCCAGTAAAAAAATTACACCGGGAGGCCATTGGATCGGAATAACAAAAATCGCCTGCCAGAAAGCGGACGCATCTTTTGTGAAAACCCTGGAAGCTTATGCGTTGACTTCACTGGCCCTTGCGGATGGCTTCATATCCTGCTGGGACGAAAAATACAGATCCAATCTCACAAGACCGGAGACGGTTATCAATGAGCACATTGATAAGGATTGGTTGCCTACCTTGCAAACACCTCCATTTCCCGAGTATACGAGCGGACACAGCGTTATATCCACAGCGGCTGCATCTGCTCTTACTTCTATTTTTGGCGAAGGTTTTGCTTTTAGGGACGATACAGAACTGGAATATGGATTGCCAGTAAGAGAATTTACTTCCTTTTTTGACGCTTCTGCCGAAGCGGCGATATCACGATTGTATGGAGGAATTCATTATCGCCCGGCTATAGATAACGGTGTAGTACAGGGCAAGCGTTTGGGTGAGTATGTAGTGAAGAGCGTAAAGTTCAGAATCTAAGCGATAACAAAATGGACCTATATTGGATTTTTTGAAAAAGATTGAGACCATCAGTTTTACATCCTCTACCAGTGCATTGCTAAGCACGATATTCTATATTTTTTGAGTTATTGAAATAATTATTAGGCAAAACAATTGAAATGGCTTAATTTACGGTACAAATAAGTAGAGAAGTAAACCAAAAATTAAAGCCAATTTTTATGAAAAATGCGTTTTACTTGTTTTTGACGGGAGTCTTATTTTGTTGTTTTCAATCTTGTACTGATGAGATAGAACAGACGTATCACCATTATTCTGATGAAGATTACGAATTGCTCTCCCAATATTTGAATCTTCCGCAAAGAACCTACGATTATACACCGGTAACCAATCTCGGGGTGTCATCCGGAGCAGCTCCCGAGAATACATTTCACAAGGCAACTTTAGGTAGGGTATTGTTTTATGACAATCTGCTTTCCATAGATGAGTCTACTTCCTGTGCGTCCTGTCACCATCAATCCAGTGCCTTTGCAGATAATGTACAATTTAGCGAGGGACTTGATGGGCAGATCACCAAGAGAAATACGCTTCCGCTTGGGAATACCATAGGGTTTATCAAGTATTATGGTACGGATTTATCCACTCCAACGGGTCAATTTTCATGGGATGAATCTAAAGCCTCGATTGACGTACAGTCTGAGGCGGCAATTACCAATTCGATTGAGATGGGGCACAACATGAGTAATTTGACAGAGAAGTTAAAGAAACAAGATTATTACCAGGTGTTATTCAGAAAGGTTTATGGGGACAAGGGCGTTACAGAGACCAATATACTGGATGCGCTCACCGAATTTGTAAATAGTTTTTCCAGCCGAGATTCGGATTTTGATAAAGGAGTTTTGGAAGCTGGAAATCCTCGTGCTTATTTGCCAACGTTAAGCCCTTCTGCAAATAATGGTAGGGAGGTTTTTAATGATAGATGTGGATCATGTCATGATCCTGCTCATAATGCAATTATTTTATCATCGGCCAATAATGGACTGGATTTGGTATATGAAGACAAGGGTGTAGGCGCTTCAATTTCTAATCCTGCATTAGAAGGAGTGTTCAAAGTGCCTTCTTTGCGAAACATTGAACTAACAGGTCCGTACATGCACGATGGAAGATTTGAGACATTAGAGGAAGTCATTGAGCATTACAGTACGGGCATCCAAAATCACAAAAACCTGCATGAATTTTTAAAGTTTGGAAATCATGCTGTTCAATTTAATTTTTCCGATAGCGAAAAAGATGATTTAGTTGCCTATCTCAAAACGTTAACGGACAACTCATTTATTGATGAAGTAAAATGGTCTGATCCCTTTAAATAAATACCAATCTAAAAAATTTAAAAGCCTTATTTCCAAAAAGAGATGAGGCTTTTTCAATTTTTTGAAGATTAAAATCGAGAATTTGAATTCTAAAAGAGAGTTAACCTGGATGATATGCACACCATTTAGGTATTTAAATCATTGCATTAATCAGAAATGCTTTTCTTTGTGCTTTGAAAATAAGAGTTTGAAGTTTCTAAGATTTTTGGGCTGGGGAATGGATTTTAAATTACAATAAATGAAGGTTTTGAAGTTCGGTGGATCATCTGTGAAAAACACCGAAAATATTAATAAGGTTATAGATATTTTACAAAGCAAACTCGAAGCTAACGAACAGTTTACGGTAGTATGTTCTGCTATGGGAGGAATTACAGATCTACTGATCAATATGAGTGAACTGGCGGCAAGAGGTAAGGATGAATACATCGCATACTATCACAAATTCAGAGATCGACACGAATCTACTGCTAAAGAGTTGCTGTGTGACGAACACTATCTAAGAATTGCAGACGAACTGGACCAGAATTACAGCGTCTTGAAAGACTTGTTAAAAGGAATATTTTTGGTTCGGGAAGCTTCTACCCGTACCATGGATTATGTGTTGAGTTTTGGGGAGCGAAATAGTAATTTTTTAATCGCTGAAGCTTTGCAAAAAAGAGGGATTGATTCATCCTACCTTGATGCCAGAAGAATTATTGTTACGAATAAGGCATTTGGTTCAGCCAAAGTGGACTTCAAAACTACCAATCAAAAAATCCAGGACCATTACTCTAATTCCAGTGGACTTCAAGTGGTTACGGGATTCATTGCTGCGGATAAAGGAGGATTAACCACCACACTTGGCCGCGGAGGTTCGGATTACACCGCTGCCATTCTGGCAAGTGCTCTTAACGCGACGGATTTGGAAATATGGACTGACGTGGATGGAGTTTTGACCAGTGATCCGAGAAAGGTAAAGAAGGCTTTTACTGTAGATCGACTATCGTATGCAGAGGCGATGGAAATGTCTCATTTTGGTGCAAAGGTGATTTATCCTCCAACCATCCAACCGGCTATGTCTAAAGGCATTCCAATTTATATCAAAAATACATTCAACCCATCACATCCAGGGACTAAAATCCATAAGGAAACCGATGAAAATTTCCGGTCACCGATTAAGGGCATCAGCGCTCTAAAAGATATTGCTTTGATGAATCTCGAAGGCAGTGGTATGATGGGAACACCTGGGATATCAGCGCGTCTGTTTACTACATTGGCCAAGGCGAGTATTAATGTAATTTTGATCACACAAGCTTCATCCGAGCATTCAATCAGTTTTGCGATAGCGGATAAAGACGCAAAACGAGCAAAAGCGTTGATTGAAGAGGAATTTCATAAAGAAATTAGTTCCAAGAATATTGCACCAATTGATATTGACAAGGATCAAGTCATTATCGCCGTAATCGGTGAACGAATGAAGTCGGTACCTGGAATTGCCGGAAAGCTCTTCAATAGTCTTGGAAAGAACGGAATCAACGTTGCAGCCATTGCTCAAGGTTCATCAGAATTGAACATCTCTTTTGTGATTGACAGTGAAGATCAAAGCAAGGCGATGAACCTTATTCATGATTCATTTTTTCTTTCAGAGCAAAAACGAATTAACATTTTTAGCATTGGCGTGGGATTGATTGGAGGAACGCTGCTCAGTCAGATCGAAGATCAAAAAGAATATCTGAGAGATGATCTTTCATTGGAACTAAAAATTGCCGGTTTGAGTAATTCTCGTACGATGCTTTTTGATGCAGATGGAATCGAAGCTTCAAATTGGAAAGAGCAAATGGAGAAATCTGAGTTGAAAGCAGATATTCGCTCATTTGTAGATCGTATGATAGGAATGAATCTTCCCAATACGATATTTATTGATAATACGGCAAGTGGAGAAGTGCCCGAATTTTATAAAGAAATATTGGAAGAAAGTATTTCAATTGTGACGCCGAATAAGATTGCCACATCTTCCTCTTATGAACATTATTTAGATTTGAAGAGTACGGCTAAAAGGAATAATGTTCAGTTTTTGTACGAAACGAATGTAGGCGCAGGTCTCCCGGTTATTTCTACGCTACAAGGTTTGATCAACAGTGGTGATCGAATAGAGAAAATCGAAGCAGTAGTTTCAGGTTCTTTATCGTATATCTTCAATAATTTTGACGGCTCTGTTCCCTTTAGTGAATTGGTAATGGAAGCTAAAAAATTAGGGTATACTGAACCAGATCCGAGAGACGATCTCAGTGGATCGGATGTCCGTAGGAAAATTATTATTCTTACACGTGAAGCCGGAATTGCCATCGAACCGGAAGACGTAGAGTTGGATCCAATTTTACCAAAAAGCTGTGTGGAAGCAGAAAGTATTGAAGCGTTTTTTGAGGCTTTACGTGCAGAAAACCATCATTTTAATAAGATGATTAGTAAAGCAAAAGCAGATGGGAACGTGTTGCGGTTTATCGCCAGTACGCATAATGGAAAAGCAAAGATAAGCCTGCACGCAGTAGGGCCGGAGAATCCATTTTACAGCTTGCAAATGAGTGATAATATGATTGTGTTCACGACCAAGCGGTACAACAATCGACCTCTTATCGTGAGAGGCCCGGGTGCGGGTGCGGAAGTGACAGCCGGAGGAGTATTCTCAGATATCATTACAATCGGAAAATAGAAAGTATAGATTAGAATGGGTGCGGTATTGGTATATTTAATTATTGGGTTGTTTGTAAGTCTGTTGTTTCTTCAATTGTATTTTCGGATTCGGGTATTAAAAGTATATCGAAGATTGATACAAAATGAGGTGCAATTCGAGTCTAAACACATTCTTAATAAACAAAAAATGGAAGAGGAAATTTTGCCTAAATATCCCGAGCATAAAGATGATATTTTAAAGTTTGTGAATGAAATGCGGTTTTCATTGCAGATTGCTTCCCTTCTTATTGTATTAATTATGGTTGCGGGGTTTATTTTAAGAACGTAGTAAACAAGATGGACAAAGTGAAAATTGGAGTGTTTGGTGTTGGACATTTGGGAAAGATCCATTTAAAATGCCTGCAAAAAACAAATTTTGAAATTGTAGGTGTATATGATCCCGATCCAAAAGTACAAGCCTATGTTAAGGAAAGTTATGACCTTCCCATTTATCCATCTTTTGAATCTTTGGTAGAAGTCTCAGATGCGGTGGACATTGTGAGTACCACACAGACCCACTTTGATATAGGAATTTATGCGATCAAGAATGGAAAACATGCGTTTATCGAAAAGCCGATTGCATCCAGTTTAGAGCAAGCGCGTGCATTGGAAAATGCAACTAAAGACAAAAAAGTAAAAGTGCAAATCGGTCATGTAGAACGGTACAATCCTGCTATCGTCTCTTTGAAGGATCGAAGAGTAAGTCCAAAGTTTATCGAAGGGCATCGACTCACTACCTTCAACACGCGTGGAAATGATGTATCTGTGATCCTTGATTTAATGATTCACGATATTGATCTGATTTTAGAATTGGTCAAGAGTGATATCCAAGATGTACAGGCCAATGGTGTAAGTGTCGTAAATGATACCCCTGATATTTGCAATGCTCGCATTACCTTCGTAAATGGCTGTGTGGCCAATCTGACGGCTAGTCGAATTAGTGTGAAACAAATGAGGAAACTTCGGATCTTTCAGGAAAATGAGTACATCAGCCTGGATTTTTTAAAGAAGGAAAGTCAGATCATTAAACTGAAACCTCTTCAGCCGGGAGAAATTGCAGATGGTATGACCATCGATACGGCCACCGGCAAGAAAATCATGCACATTGAAAGTCCTTCGATCGTTGAAAACAATGCCATCGAAGATGAACTCAATGATTTTTATACTTCGATTGTCAACGATTCGCCGGTAAGTGTTTCGGTTGGTGCAGGTGTTAAAGCCCTTGAATTGGCACATCTTATTGCAGGTAAAATCTAATTGTCTTTTACTTTTTCTATTTTTGCGGCGATTTTAGATAAGTGATGGTTATTCAATCCTTTTCATATCAATAATTTATTTAAACCTTAATCCAAATGAATACAAGTTTTTTAAAGAAACTAGGACTTTTAAAAAAGAATGATGGTACCTGGACTGGAAGAAAATCATCAAAGTCTGATGCCTATATTGAATCCCATTCTCCCGTTGATGGAAAATTGATCGGGAGTGTAAGTGTAACCACCAAAAGAGAGTACGAAAGAGTAATCAAAGCGGCTACGAAAGCAGCGGCGACCTGGAGAGATATGCCAGCACCCAAGCGAGGCGAAATTGTAAGACAATATGGAGACGTCCTGAGAGCAAATAAGGAAGCCTTGGGGAAATTGGTTTCTTACGAAATGGGTAAATCATTGCAAGAAGGATATGGTGAAGTACAGGAGATGATCGATATCTGCGATTTTGCTGTGGGACTTTCAAGACAGTTGTATGGGCTAACAATGCATTCGGAAAGACCCAGCCATAGAATGTATGAACAATGGCATCCGCTTGGTGTTGTGGGAATCATCTCTGCATTTAACTTCCCAGTGGCGGTTTGGTCCTGGAATGCAATGATTGCACTTGTTTGTGGGAATACGTGCATCTGGAAGCCGAGCGAAAAAGCTCCTTTATGTGGTGTTGCATGTCAAAAGTTATTTCTGGATGTCTTAAAGGCAAACAAGATTCCGGAGGGTGTTTGCTGTATTATCAATGGAGATTACACCGTTGGAGAGTTTATGACCAAAGACACTAGAATTCCATTGATTTCAGCGACGGGAAGTAGTCGTATGGGTAGAATCGTTGGCGCAGAGGTTGCCAGTCGATTTGGAAAATCATTGCTGGAACTAGGTGGAAACAATGCCATTATCGTCACTCCAAATGCGGATATGAATCTGGTTTTGACAGGAGCAGTATTTGGTGCGGTAGGTACATGTGGACAACGATGTACTTCTACCAGAAGATTGATCGTGCATGAAGATGTCTACGACAAAGTGAAAAAATCAATCGTTAAGGCGTATAAGCAGATTAAGATCGGAAATCCATTGGATGCCAAAATGCATATGGGACCGCTTATTGATACGGACGCGGTGGCTATGTTTCAGGATGCAATCAAGCAAGGAAAAGAGCAAGGGGCCAATTTTATTGTCAAAGGGGGTACAAAAAGAGGTGCTGGATTCGAAAGTGGATGTTATGTGAGACCTGCGGTAGCCGAGGCAGAAAACAGTATGCCAATCGTACAACATGAGACCTTCGCTCCGATTTTGTATTTAATCAAATATAGCGGTGGAGTGGAGAATGCAATAGCCATTCAAAATGATGTTCCTCAAGGTCTATCCTCTGCCATTATGACTACCAATTTGAGAGAGGCGGAACTCTTCCTTTCGTGTAATGGATCTGACTGTGGAATTGCGAATGTCAACATCGGTACGAGCGGTGCTGAGATTGGTGGCGCATTCGGAGGGGAGAAAGAAACCGGAGGTGGACGTGAATCTGGTTCGGATGCTTGGAAGGCATATATGAGAAGACAAACAAATACAATTAATTATAGTACGGAGTTGCCTTTGGCACAAGGGATTAAGTTTGATTTTTAAACTTAGGCTTAATAGAAATAAATGAATAGAGCCGCAGCGAATCATTGAGATTTGTTGCGGCTTTTTTAAATGACTTCATAATAGCCATTAATACATCAAAAAAAATTGCAATGCAGG
>JBCCVV010000211.1:0-11753 GCA_039194925.1 Bacteroidota bacterium | reverse complement strand
GCATCGATTAATTTTGTCATCGTTTTTGTAAAAAATACAGCCAGCATTAGACTTCTTTTCTTTTCCATAAAAAATTGAGGGGTTACAAAATATTTTATTTCAACTTAATTTGAGTTGCTGTTGATGTACATAAGTCTCTTATTCGTAGTGACTTACGTTTATTTATTAACCCTTTCCAATATCCTTAAATCCAGTCTTTTAAAATTTTTATCAAAAAACTTTCACTCAGAAGTAGGGTATTTTGACACTCCCTCTTTTTACCTACAACTACGACATTATTACTAAAGCATAATTAAAATAAAGCATACGCTATAGACAGGATTTTACAATGAAATTATCTAAGAACTCCGAAGCATACCGAGCCTGAAGGCTTGTGTTTATTGACAACGTTCCTTTTTCTTTTCGTAGCCATGCGCCTATGCTAAAGCTTCAGCGCAAGCATAAGCTATGAGAATAAAAAGAGCGGCCGATCAATTGGCACAATGCTTCTGGTGATAAGTGCTGAGCGAGTTTTTAGAAAACTTCAATAGAAAACAAGACTTGAAAAGAGGATTATAAATCATCGATCCTTTGGAAAAACTTAAAAACAAAAAATATGTCTGGTAAAAAATCCTATTTGATTATTGCAGCCGTTTTACTTGGATTGCCTTTTTTAATCTCAGTTTACAAATACAATGAAAACAGCATTCCACTAGAGGAGTTAATACCTCGAGACGTATATGAAGTAGAGTTGGAGTTGGATATGAGCGACATTCCTGCTGATTCATATGTGAAAACCTATTTACCACAATCGGATCATCGCCAAATCGTGAGAAATCATTCATCGATTGGAGATTCGGTTGAGATGCAATTCTTTAATGAACCTTCAGGGCTTAAGGCACAATGGAATCTTACGGGTCTGGATGAAGTATTGTATACGTATCAATATGAAGTCGAAGGTAAGGAAGTGATTTATGAGATTCCAGAATCTTCACCGTTTGAGCAATACTTCGACGATTCTATGAGTATCTTCCTGGCCAGTGAACCATTTATTCAATCTACACACCCAAGGATTGATGCATTGGCCCAATCGCTTAAAGATGAACATGTACTTTCAACACTTCAGGCCAACTTTGAATTTGTAAATCAAATTGAAAATTCCAATACAAGAGTGCTAACCGATGCCGTCAGCGTCCTTGAGCTCAACCGGGCTTCTTGCAACGGTAAGAGCAGACTTTTTACAGCGCTTTGCCGTGCACAGGGTATACCTGCTCGCGTAATTGGGGGAACAATTCTGGAAAACATCGAAAAAAGAACTTCCCACCTATGGTCGGAGGCGTATTACAATGGTACCTGGATCCCTTTTGACGTTTTAAACAAGCATTTTGCCACCTTGCCAGCCAACTATCTGAAATTGTATACCGGTGATAAATTCTTGTTTAGCTACAACAGTAATTTAGACTTTGACTATCAGTTCATCATTCGGAGAAAGTACAAGACCTTTGCCGAGGCACAAGCCAAAGGCCCTCATTTGTGGCCCTTGCTCAGTGAGTTGCAAATTCCTTTAAATCTTTTGCGCACGATTATGTTGCTGCCACTTGCCGCACTGCTCATTGCTATTTTTCGAAATGTAGTAGGCATAAAAACATTTGGCATTTTATTGCCAGCACTGATTGGGTTGGCATTGGTGAATGTGGATTTAGCAACAGGTTTATTGGCATTTGTCGTGGTGATTATTGTAGTTTCCTTGTTGCATCCGCTCCTTGAGAAATGGTCACTCTTACATGTACCAAAAGTTGTAATCATACTTACCTGTGTAATTCTCACTTTGCTCATTATGGGAAGTTTCGGATTCTTTATGGAATGGGAAATTGGTCGACAGATGATTTTTCTACCCATAGTAATTATCTCCATCACCGCTGAAAAATTTGCCAAGGTACTCATTGAAGAAAATTCCAAAGATGCTTTCAAGCTATTGGGCAATACGTTTGGTGTGGCCTTGATGACATGCTTGATCTTTAAGTCCAAAGTACTTTTAGGTGTATTTCTCACCTATCCCGAACATTATTTGACACTCCTGTTTGTAATGATTCTTTTGGGCAGATGGATCGGTCTTCGAGTAACGGAATATGACCGATTTGCACCTTCAATAAAATAGGATAAGCCAAGATTTCTTAAGACTATTCAACGACTAAAAAGTAACTAAATATGATACAATCATGGAAGAATAAAAAAATTAATCAAGAGATACTCGGTATCAATGAGCGAAACATGGATTTTGTATATCGGCTCAATAAGAAGGAATACTTCCCTTTGGCCGATGACAAGATTAAATGCAAAGAAGTATTACACGCCAAAGGCATAGCATGTGCAGAAACATATGGAGTAATCAAAAAAGTGGGTGATATTCCCTCCGCCATGACATTATTGAATCATCATCAGGCTCTTGCGATCAAGCCGGCTAATGGTTCGGGAGGCGGAGGGATTTTAATCCTAAAAAAGAATGAAGAAGGAAGGTGGACAACTGGTGGAAGCATAATATCTGATCGAGTCCTCTTTACACATCTGGCAAGAATCATTATGGGCATGTATTCTTTTGGTTCTTCGGATCATGTTCTAGTCGAGCAATGCATAGTGCCGCATCCTTTTTTCGCAGAGATCTATCCTTCCGGCGTACCGGATTTTCGAGTTATCCTTTTAAAAGATCAACCTGTCATGAGTATGCTTCGGGTACCAACCGATCGCTCCGATGGCAAAGCAAATTTACACCAGGGAGGTCTTGGAATCGGTATTGATATGGCAGGAGGAGTACTGGGACAGGCTTTTGATGGCAAAGAATATCATGATATCCATCCGGACAATGGAAACCTGATTCTTGGTAAAAAAATACCCATGTGGAACAGGTTGTTGGCATTGGCAATCGAAACATCTGTGAATTTTCCTTTTGACTATTTAGGAGTGGATATCGTAATCGATGCGGTCTATGGACCAATGATTATGGAAATAAATGTAAGACCCGGTTTGGGAATTCAACTCGCCAATAAGCAAGGACTGAAAAAAGCATTCAATCAAATAAAAACAAACTAAAAAAACATGAAATATCAAAAATCATCCGCCCCCTATCTCATTTTACTTTTTGCTGTTCTTTTTGGACTTCCTGTGCTTGATTATAACATGGAAAGCGATTTGGTCTTGGAATACGAGATCCAGCCCGCCAAGAGTAATGACTATGAGTTTACTCCATCCAATGAGATACTAATCACACATACCCTTGGAAGTAGTGAAGAGCATTCCATAATAGGAATCAAACGATAGAAAAACTACGAAAAAATCAACTCAATGAAAACAACATATAGTGTATTGTTTTGTGTCGTGGTCTTGAACAGTATGGCACAAAGCAATTTTAACCTGAATCTCTCAAGTTCGACAGGGTTTGAATACAATGTCTTCAATGCCAATGAAGAACAAATAATCATTCGGGATGGTATAGAAGAACCTGCATTGCAGCGTGGGTATTTTCAGCGAATTCGGATCGCATCGGGATGGAGCATAAAATCAAAGCATCATACATTAAAAATAAATGGTGCATGGCAGCAGGATTACTTTCCGGAGTTGAAAGTGGCTAATCTTACCCGACCGAGTGCAAGGGTTCGATATACACTCAAGATCAATAAGAGACACTCCTTTTCGCTTACGGCCAGATATCGCGGATATCAAACCAATAGACCTGAGGATGATACAGAAGTATTAAGACCACCAAGAGCCTACAATAGATATGAAACGATTGGTAAATATGTTTGGAAACCGTTCAAAGGCACAACAATGGACTTTCAGGGAGGTATAGTAAAGCAAATGTATAAAACCGATGAACTAAGAACGTTTTTCTACGATGCATGGGAATCTGGACTAGGGCTAAATCAAAGACTTTTCAAAGGAAAAAGACATAGTCATTCTCTTGAAGTACGAGGTGAGTATGCCGTAAGACATTACTTTGATGCGGTTGTGAACCCGGATACGGATGACGAAACGATCAGAGAACGGGAATGGCGTTATATTCGATTGACCGGTAATTATTCATGGAGCTTCCGCAAACGGTTGAAGGTTTCGATCGGTGCCACAGCCGACGAACGACAAGATATGCTGCAAAATAGATTCGGTTACCGTCAATATCAATCGTTTATTAAAATCGCCTTGAAGAGCAAGAAATTCGACTTTTCTGTTCGTGGATCAGCCGCTCGAAGAGACTATCATACACTCCGGGCGAATTCAGAATCTGTAGTGCTGTTGAGACATGATTATTTGAGGGCCAATCTTAATTTTGCGTGGAAAATTAGCAAACGTTTTCATATCATAGGAAGAGCTTCTGCCATAAGAAGAATTCGAAATCTGCCAGAAGGCGCCCGAAGTTTTTTGTCCTATGACAATGCTTTGGTCAGTCTGGGATTGAAAATCAATTTGTTTTAGACAAAGAAGAGAAACTAGAAATCAGGCAGTGATGTAATCATAAGTAATAATCTGGAAGGGATTTAAGATATCTAGCCTTGGATCGTAATTCAAGGTTAGATGCAGGTGCAAAATCCAATTTTGTCAATATTTTTTGAACAAA
Organism: Bacteroidota bacterium; assembly: GCA_039194925.1. Lineage (GTDB taxonomy): Bacteria > Bacteroidota > Bacteroidia > Chitinophagales > Saprospiraceae > CAJXUU01. The sequence continues at coordinate 7,168 of JBCCVV010000211.1, read as the reverse complement.
AAGGAGGACAAAATGAATATGCCCACCACATTCATTGATTCCCTATGAAGCTAGAAGGAGAACAGTACTCCCCAATATTTTATACAAACAATGCCTATGCTCGTGCAGGAATTGTAGCCTGGCGTGGTAGGTGATCCATTTCTTTAACGCAAAAAAATAAGTAACCATGAAAATCAAGATTCAATTCAAAAAGTCAATAACTGTTGCATTCGTATTCGTTTGGTTCGTATCCATCTCATTTGGACAAAGAGCACCCATCGACCATCGGCAAGAATATCAGAATTCAGCTCAGAAAATCCTCCGTAAGTACGAACATCATGTGTATAAGCTCAAGCCAAGTAAAGCCGGGCACATGGGCTTGCGCTTGTGGAGAAATTATAAAGACGATGAGTATAAGTATTTGTTGTTGCAAGGAATTAATCATACCTCTCAAGCACTGGATAAGATCGTAAATAATGGATTGGATAAAAGATCCATTTATTTATATGTGAAAGAGAAAAATGCTAAATACAAGGCTTCTACCAAAAAGAAGAAACTGAGAAAGGAAACCTTTACTACCTTTCCAAAATATCGATTTATGGCAACAAAGGTATTGCGTCATGTTGCTCGTTTGGATGAATTAGGATTGCGGCATAAAAATCACCAGGATTTCATGAAACTCCTTCATTCGTACAATTTTGAAAAAGCATTTACCAATCCTCAAATGATAAAAGCGTGGGGCGCACAATTGGCCAATCAAGTGTATTGGTTGCATCACTTGGGCGTAGCGGATTATCGTGTAAAGTTTGCTAAAGCTGTTGCTCGGACTTATCCTGATGAAGAAGATGGATTGTTGAATAAACAGCAATTTCAAAACAAGATTTATACCCTTACACATATCATTATTGCCGCTTCCGGATATTACAGACATCAGGTAGATTATCAGGAACACAAAGAAATTATTGATTACTTCAGAGCAAATACGGACCTGATTATTGAGCGTTGTAAGGAGGATATTATAATTGAAGTTGGCTTGTCTCTTCTTTTGGTGGACGAATCTATACCAGAGATTGAAACGATTCGTGCCTATATTAACAGTAAGGTAGATCCAAAGAAAAAGATGGTACTCTCAGAAAACGGAAAGTCTTCGATTTCTCAAGGCGAGCATCGAAACATTATTGCCGTGTTGTTGCTGGATTGGCAGGGCTGTTCTCCAATTCCGACTTCAGTGGATATCCAACCGATGGAAGGTCTTTTGTCGGAAAGTTTGGTTTTTAAGTAGCTCATATTGAAGTGGTTTGAAAACTATGTTGATTTCAGAAAGTCACTGCTTGAAAGTCAAGACAAAGCTCTTTTCGAAATTCGTAGCCAAAGCTACGGATACAGAAAAAGTTGAAGTATTTGGCTTTTCATGAGTTGCTTGTAAGTGTTACGATGTGTTTTTAAATTTCTTCATAAATAAATAAACTTGTCGCCTATTTATAGTGCGACAAGTTTATGTGTATTGGATGTTTTTGAGTGTTTGCCTTCGATATGTAAAAAGTAGATGCCGATAGGCAAGTCATTGATGTCATAAGAATTCAACTGAGACCCTAAAGATTGTTCCCATCTTTGGATGGTCGAACCCGAGGCAGAAATCAATCGTATAAGCAGGGGTTCTTTGATTTGATCCACGCGCCAATTTGATCCCGAGTTGAAGAATCGATAGGGGATAGTTGGATAGGATTCTGAATGGGAGAGCGTCATCTGCGAACTTTGGATTGAGACTCCGCAACTTCCTTCCAGATAAGGATATTGCTGACCCGATTCCGTTTCAATGTCAAATTTCTCATAACTATTGTATGCATACGAAACTGCAACAAAGTAGTACGCTTTTCCTGCTATGATTTCCTGATCTTCCAGATGATCATAATCAAAGATGACCTCATCCGCAATTCCTTCATTGTTGCCCATTACTTTGTTTACTTTTTTATAAATCTTAACACCATTTTCGAAAGTCGTCTCAAAATTGCTGATGTCTTCGATTCCATTTTCAATATCTCCTTGATAGATTAAGTGGCTCAACTCCGGATTATTCAATTCAGTAAAATCAAAGTCAGGACTGGCTACCTGAAAGATTTTTATGCCTTCGAAAAAGTATCCATTATTTGGACCGGGAATATCGGGTATAGATTCAGCATACTCATAAGGTAATTCCTCAATATTAATTTTAACTTGATCCGATTCCTGTGTAATTATCAGTGTAGGAGGTTGCGGTCCTGTAATGTGAAAAAAACCGGAGTAAAAGAATTTTTGCGCTTCTTCCTGTCTGTGCATGAGAGCCGCTAGATTGGGACAACCGTCGCCACCGGAATCCGTAGTGTGAAAGAGGGCCATAATAAGATTGTTCCTGGCACCTGGTCGCAAAAGCTTGCTTTCAGAAGTTATTAGGGCGGTGGTTTGAGGTAGATTTGATGCAGTGCATAAGGACCAATCATTGTCTTCAGATGGATTTCCTGTAAATTGAGTTATGGTTTCGTTGCCTTGATCATCAAGCAGTGCCGAGCCATCTTTGTTTTTTCCATTAAGAATGTTATAGTATTCTATGGCATTTTGTGGATTGCAGATATTGGAAGTGCCATTATCACAGTCTGTTGGAATGACAGAGGTAGCCATTTTGCTGTGGACCAGTGTATCTGTAGTACCCGTACCAAAAGGAGGAACGATCAAAGTATCTTTGCCATCAATAGTTTCTATCAAATATGGGGTGAGCATACCATTAAGAATGGATATTCCAAATTGAGATGATGGTAGTGGTTGCCCATCATTGTCGCAGTTTTCTTCATTGGAATTGTAGACATAGAGCATGTTCCTTTCTACATCGGTTCCGATAAAGTCATTTTCTGGGCAGCCTAAGTCAAAATCATACCAATTGCCTAAGTGAAAACTCATAAGGTCATCTGAAGTATGGGAGGTGGAATGGTACTTCATGAATACGATGTCTTTGACTTCTTCTGTTTCAAAGGACATGACGTAAACTCCAAGCGCAAGCTGTACCGGAAGGCCACCCTCTGCCATTGTAGCTTTATTGTTTCCATTGATTACGTAATAAGAAAGTTTAGAGGGTAGTCTTTTAAAAAAACCATCCATTTCGAAGAAATTATTTTGTCCGGTAAATACCCAGGGAAGATCGCCTTTACAAGCATTATATTCTGCATCTAAATTCTCGTCCCAAAAATCAGCTCCTTTAAATTCGCCCATAAAAGGTAGACTACCATTATTCCGTCCTGGCCAGTTTCGAACAGATTCGGGTATGTCTTCACAGGGGCCTCCTTCCAAATAGATTCTCCTGGCTTCCAAAATTTCTTCTTTTGTTACCGTAAATATTTGATCCCAGGCTTCACACATGGCTTCGTTGGTTTGGCCATATGTATCCAAAGGTCCAGTTGACCAGTCTTGCGTACTATAATTACCAACAGCTAAATTGATACTGCCATTTGGATCTTTTCCACCTGCCCATAATGTATTTGACTTGATGACAGGAGCATATTCACGAGTTGAAAGATCTCCATCTGGCCCGATGCCAATCTTGTAATTCAACTCATTCATGGCCTGCCCTTCATTGAGAATGTTAAACTGAATATTGCCGTGTACAAATGAATAGCCCGTAGTTATTGGTCCACAATCCTGAGCATAGAGAATTGAAGTGGCGAGTGCCAAAAGAAGAGTAAATTTTGTTTTCATAGCTTTAATGATTCGATCCTGGTATATTCGCTTGAAATCGAAACTATAGATTTACACGTTCCATTTTAGTTGAATTTTTCGAAATGTCATATTCGATTACTAAGTCTTCTGGGAAATGTCTGCTTCGATATAGGACATCGCTCAAAACAATTTTTAATTTTTAAGATGGATTTTACTTGATTGGTTTAAGGTGTAGGTCTCGCATATCATCCATAATTTTTTGTTGCAAGGGTTCGCCTCCCTTGATCAACATTCTCGCATGTTCGGCGGATTTTTTGTCTACGGCAAGATGATCGCAACTCCATTTGGCAATGGCAAGTAAAACGGGAAAAAGCTCAATTCCCTTAGTTGTTAGGCAATACACCTTTTTTTGTTTGTGAGAAGGATCAGGTTTATGGGTAAGTATCCCATTCCGCTCCAATTGTAAAAGTCGATCAGCAAGTATATTGGTTGAGATACTTTCGTCTGATGCAAGGAACTCGCGGAAATGCCGTTTCCCTTCTATTAAAATATCTCGGATAATAAGTAATGTCCACTTGTCTCCAAATATTTCAAGAGCTAGATTCATTGGACAATGTGATCGAGGAATATTCATTGCTTAAAAATTGATTAAACCAGTTGCAATATACAATTCGTTTTGTTAGGTTTACAACTGATTGTAAAATGCAATCGGTTTAAAATTTAAATCTATCATCTAATGAACAAAGATTATTCACAACAAGTGCACATTAAATCATCAGCGAGTAGTGCCTTTAAAGCACTTTCCAGCGAAATTCCCAATTGGTGGGGAAGGGTAGATCAATCGGCACAAGGGCTTGGAGACATTTTTACCATTACTTTTGGCAATGCATTCTGGACCTTTAAAATTGTGGAATACAGACTCAATCATCTTATCGCGTGGGAGTGCATGGATGGTCAGCCCGAATTGAATAATGAATGGAAAGGTCACCTGTTGAAGTGGACGATAAAAGAAGACGCTCAGGCGATTGTAGTAGGATTAGACCAGAAAGGGTTGAATGCATCTTTACCCTGTTATGCCATCTGCTCCAAAGCGTGGGATCGATTTATCCTGGGGAGTTTGAAGGACTATTTAGAAACGGGTAAAGGTAGTCCCGGGTCTTGAAAATCGGGAATTGTGAAAATTTGATATTCCTCCAGAATGCCCCTGACATAGGGTTGTCATATGACCAAATTAGTTTTGTGTCCTACTTGTATCAACTCACCTATGACTATGAAACACGAATGGCGTAAAGCAGAAAAGCAGTATTATCTTCCAGGGGCAAAACCTGAAATCATTCGCCTCCCATCATTCAACTTTATTACCATCAAAGGAGAAGGAAACCCGAACGAGGAGCTGTTTGCCCAAAATATTAAGACCTTGTATTCTATTTCTTACGCCATTAAGATGTCGCTAAAAAAACTTGAAATAAAGCCTTTGAATTATCAAGATTACACCGTCTATCCATTGGAAGGTGTTTGGGATTTAAATGACGAGGCAAAAAAGAAATTTACCGGAATGATCAATAAGGATGACCTGGTGTATACATTGATGATCAGACAACCTGATTTCGTTGATTTCGCATGTTTTGAGCGGTTACGGGAAGCAACACAAAGGAAGAAACCTGAATTGAAGTTAAATGCTTTGCAGTTCGCATCAATCGAAGATGGAGAATGTATCCAATTCTTACATAAAGGCAGTTTTAATGGCGAGCCGGCCTCCTTCGAAATTATGGAGGACTTTGCAAAAAAGCATGGCAAAACAAGAGCTTCCAAAAAACACCGAGAGATCTATCTTAGTGATTTTCGGAAGGTTCCCGCGGAGAAGTTGAAAACTGTATTGAGATTCAGGATTAATTAAATATCTCAGTTAAATATTTGTCTTATAGTTCCTCCATAGACTTCATCGTCCACTCCAAAACTGATTACAGCATCATCGTTTGCCGCTTTACCTAATGCTTCAATTTTTATTGTAGGAATTACGTATTTTGTTTTTGGATCTTTAAAAAGGTCTATCTGGAATTTTGACGTTTTTTTAATTGTTCCCGCCAAGGTTACAACTGATTTGAATGGGCCATTGTCACTATCATCAGCAGCATCACCCTTATCGTATGTGGAAGATATCCAGAAATCTCCGTTGGGCTCCACGTAAAAGTCAGAGATAATTCGAGGGAATTCGCTGTCATCTACTCCCTTATAATCAACACCATTATTGAAAGTTAGAAATAAGAAGCTCCCGCTTGTCAATTTTATTTTTTCCCAACGTATTGAATTTGTTACTTTAGGTTGAATTCGTGTTCCTACGACTAAATAGTATTCATCCTTTCCTTTAGCTTTAATACAAGACATTGCTTCTACCTCTTTAATGTCTCCAGGTAATTGACCTATCTGTTCGATATCTGCCATCCAATGACCCGAAATATTTCTTAAGCTAATTTTAAACAGCCTTCTAAACGTTTTCCATCCGCTTTCCAAGGCCAAAAATTCATTTGTTTTTTCTGGTATTTTACAAATAGATTCGATATCATTCGCTTTTTTACTAATCTTTCCCCAATTCTCAATAATGCTTTGGTAAATCGACTTTGTCTTTGTTTTCTTAGAATCAGGAATAACCACCATCCCAAAACGGTTTTCATAATTGGCGATTGCCTTATTACGGCGTTTAACTTCATCTTGGTCCTTCGGAGATTTAGCGGTGGATAAATCGGAGAAATATTTATGATCATGCACCACCAAGTAAGAAGTTGATGTTTCATCGGGCCACGCATCAACCTGAGCCATCCCACTTATCCCATAGTAAGATTGAGCGATGACGCAGTTTCCAGCGAAAAGCATTGAGAAAAGAAGCCCGAATCTTAGGATGACAAAATTCAAATGTTTTATTTTTCGAATTACTTGTTCATTGTATTTAGAAAAATCTTTTAGCCCATTATAAGTAAACGGTATTGTAGTATAGAAAGGATTCATAATCAGAATTCATTTTTTTTAAAATTGAGCGAATTTTAATGTAAAAGTATTCTCTTGGTAAAATCTCCAGTTATAACTTTTGTTACAGGCCGTCTGTACATTTCCGGGATTCTTTGAAATAATGAAAGGAATTCGTAACGTAACCTTGTGTCAAGTTGACACTTTTTTGGCTAAGAAGAATAATAGGATGAGCGAGAAAACCAGGGTTGTAAAAACTACTTTTTTGGAAGGGAAGGACAGGTGCATAAAAGCCACTTCAATCGATTTGAAAGTAATCCAAAACTTCTCATTTTAAGCCTGAAAAAAGTCGAATGTTCTTTCGATTTTGATTTTATAAAACATTTTTCTCAATACTCGGTTTTCGCCGAATAATTCAAAAATTTTATCCAATGTAGACGTTCAAACCCACCATTTGGAAAGCAGCATTTTAGCTGTATATTACTTTCATATATCGCTAACCCCTTGAATTTTAACAAATTGGGAAAACCAAATAAAATTTTGC
>JBCCVV010000210.1:0-11773 GCA_039194925.1 Bacteroidota bacterium | reverse complement strand
TAGAAATTAAAATATGAAATCAATTCATTTACTCTTGGGATTTGTCTTAAGCATTTCCACAATTTCAGTTTTACCTGCACAACACATCAATCAGGATCAATTGAATAGTATCAATGCACTATTCTCTGAATTCAAAGAGACACCAGCGGTTTCTTATGGCATTGTATACAAGAATAAAATATATCAAAATACATTTGGTAGAGCTGATTTCTATTCAGAAAATACCAATGAAACATTTCGACTTGGTGGCATGACACCACATTTCGTAGCATATCTCGTATTGCAGTTGGAAGAAAAGAACCTTTTAAATCTTGACGATGAGGTTTCCAGTTTTCTTACTATAGACTTGGATCTTCAAGGAATTAAAATTATCGATTTACTGCGTCACACCAGTGCCCTACCCGAATATTGGGCCCTAAAATCACTGGCCGGATATTCGGCTTATGACCCTTTTCCTTCTTCAAAAGCGGAAGGAATATATTCGAAATCTCTGGAAAAAACAGGGGCCATAAATAGCAAAGTCTTCCTATCGGGTACTGGACCTTATGTATTGACCAGGGTTATTGAAAAAGTGACGGGCAAAAGCATTGAGGAATTTGCTCGTGACAACCTTTTTATCCCCTTAAAAATGAAGGATACCTACTTTTGTGGTTTAAACACACCTCAAAGACAAAACATCATTTCATATACCAAAAATGAAAATAATTTTGAACCTCAGGTGGTAAAACATTATGATAGTGGACCGGCAGGATTGATTACCACAATGAATGATTTATTGGTTTGGTTTCAACATTTTGAGAAGAAAGGATTGGACGTCGATAAGAAAATGGATAAAATCCTCTCGCTTGAAAATGGCATGGAAGCCAAAACAGCCGATGGGGCAATAACATTTGGGCAACAATTTACACATATCGAAAGGGGTCTTACCAAAATTTGGGATTATGGTCATATTGGTGGATTCGCAAGCTCTGTTTTTAGATTTCCAGAACATGAGCTAAGCATAATTATTTTAAGCAAAAATGGATTGACATACAATGGGTTTTTAGGCATGCAAATTTCTGACATCTTACTTGATAAACAATACTCATCCGAGGTTCAAAAGGAAGTAGAGCAACAACCCGATTTTTCATTGAGTTTCGACCGGATGAATTCACTGACAGGTGCATACTTTAACCGTGAAAATTATAATTATCGAGAAATAAGATTGGCAGGAGATACCTTAAATTATCATTTGCCCGAGTATAATTTGGATTACATAATCCAGCCTACAAATGAAAAGGAGTTTATTCTGAAAACTGATTTTGGAGATCGGCAAATGGAATGGCAGCAAGATGATTTTGTTTTGACCATTGATGGAGTCAATTATACATATGAAAAATTAGACATAGTTGATTCGGAAAACAGCGGATTTGAAAACATCGCCGGAGATTATTATAACGAAGATTTCAAAGAAATTATAACCATAGCCAGGAAAAATGATCAATTCGTCGTTTGTGATAAAAACGGATTTTTTCCCATGCAGCCCATTGGAAATAGTGAATTCGTATCTCAAATTCAGAAATATAAATTTCTATCCATTACTACCGATGAAAATTCTAATGCCTTGGTTCTAAAAATATCGAATTCAGGATATAAAAACGTACCGTTTAAAAAAATAAATTCGGCTGATTAGAGTCTCCATCGAAAAAAAATTCCACAAAAAAACATTTGAACGGTTCAAAAGAACAAAGGAGCGATGGTGTTTAGAGGTCGGGAATATAGTTTTGATATTAAAAGATGGATTTTACAATACATCAAACTAAGGTGTAGAAAAGGTGAGATCTTTTACCATTGAAGCCAAATTGATTCATGCGATTAAAGCTTTATGAAAATGGATGTCAAATCTGTCAAAATCTGAATAGGAACATTTTTATTCAATAGCTAGAACTATGAAGAAATTGATCTTTTTTTTAGCTGTGATTGGTAGTTACGCGATCAAAGCACAAATTCCTACAGAAGGTCTCGTGGCCCATTTTGAGTTAGATAATAATGCGGAAGATTCTTCTGGAAATGAAAATCATGGAGTAATTGTTGGAGAATTTGCCGGAAATGAGAATAGGTTCGGTGCAAAGGATAAAGCCCTTCTATTTGATGGTTTGACAAATTACATGGAAGTTTTGGATGTTTCTAAAATGAACATTTCCGATGCGGTTTCCATATCTCTTTGGATCAACCCCCTGTCCCTATCTACTGAAGGGTTTACGGGATTGGTGAATAAGTGGCAATTCGTGACAGGATTAGGAGGCAGAGGGTATTATTTGGGGATTAATCCCGAAGGTCTTACAGTAAGATGGAATACAGGCTCTGTAAATACAGACGCAAATATGATCCAAACAGACGAATGGGTGAATATTGTTGCAACCTATGACTCTACTACCATGAACGTCTATAGAAATTGTGAATTGGAAAAATCCATTCCTGCTGACGAATCTATACTTCCTACCACCGTTCCGTTCAGGATAGGTGCGCAAAGTCAGCTTTTCGAAGGAACCCAATTTTTCCATGGAGCCGTTGATGAGGTGCTGGTGTATGACCGTGCACTTACTCAAAGTGAGATCACTCAAATATGTCTGAATGAGCCTACCTCAATTGAAGAAATCGGTGTGGATCTGCATTTTGATGTTTATCCCAACCCATTTACGGATCAAATTTCAATTGAAACCAGAATCGATAATTTAATTTATTGTGAGATACTGAATGAACAAGGAATGGTTGTAAAAAGAATACATGAAAAGAACATCCATAAAACTATAGAAATGCAAGAATTACCAAGTGGTTATTATATACTAAAAGCACATTTAAAAGCTGGAAACTTTTTCAGCAAAAAAATAATAAAAATATAATAACATATGGAATCAAGCTGATAAAGTGATTTAAAAATTAAAACCATAACCGAATAGTCCCACGAAATCTGTGAAATTAATAGCCACCCAAATCCGATTATAGATTTATTACGAATCAAACTAGAGCTAAACGTGGATCGTGAATCTTGTAGTTAACACAAAGCTTCAAAGGTCCTGGTTTCTGTGAAAAGATTGATTTGTGAGCCAAATAGTGTCCCCGCATTATATACTCAAAAGTTTCAAACAATTTAAGTACTATGAAGCAATTCATGTTATATATAGTTCTATTGCATTTTTCACTTTTAGCACGCGGCCAAACTGACGGAGAGTTGAAGTATGAAGAAAGAATGGACGATCCCTATATTCATATTGATCGAAAGGAGTATAAAACCAGTAAGGCTTTCAATTGGTCAAAACCAGAAATAACAACTGTCCAAGTTAATGTAAATGAAAATGGAGAAAATATGATTGGTGATGCTGCGAATGAACCATCCATAGCCATTAGCCGTACAAATCCTAATCATATGGTAATTGGATTTAGGCAGTTTTCTACGGTTGAGAGCAATTTTAGAGAAGCTGGATATGCATATTCAACCGATGGTGGCATGTCCTGGACTTTTCCTAAACCGATAGATGCCGGGGCATTTCGATCAGACCCAGTCCTTGATGTTGATCAGGCTGGGAATTTTTATTATAACAGCTTAGCATCGCCAGACAATTATAGATGCAACGTTTTTAAATCCGGGGAGGACTTTCAATGGGATGAAGGCACCCCTGCTCAGGGTGGAGACAAGCAATGGATGGTTATTGACAAAACGGATCATTCTACCTCTGGAAATATCTATTCGGCCTGGAACTGGCAAATAAGCTCATGTAGCCCTAATGAATTTACACGATCGCTTAACAACGGGATAAGTTTTGAAGATTGTTCTACACTTCCTAATTTTTTTAGTTTCGGAACCATGGCCGTGGGACCAGATGGCGAACTCTATGTTTGCGGGCGAGGTGATGGTGATCATTACATGACAAAAAGTTCAGATCCGGGACAAACCGAATTGAGTTGGGATTTTCATAAAAAGGTAAATATGGGAGGTCCATTGGTACGTGAAACAGGCCCAAATCCAGAAGGACTTTTAGGACAAGTTTGGATATCTACCGACAATTCAGAAGGGCCATTTCGAGGTAATGTATATATGCTGAGCACTGTTAAGAATGGATTTTGGGGTAAAGCCGATGTAATGTTTTCGAGAAGTTTAGATGGTGGAATAACATGGAGCCATCCCTTTAAAATCAATGACAACGAAATGGTATCTGATTGGCAGTGGTTTGGAACACTCTCTGTAGCTCCAAATGGAAGAATTGATGTTGCATGGCTGGATACACGTGCAGATCCTGGCGGTTTTGATTCTCAATTGTACTATGCATATTCCATGGATGGAGGAGAAAGTTGGTCCCAAAATATTGCATTAAGTGATCCTTTCGATCCTCTAATAGGCTATCCGAATCAAAGAAAAATAGGTGATTATTATCACATGATTTCTGATAACGACTTCGCACATTTGGCATGGGCGGCAACGTTCAACGGTGAACAAGATATCTATTACAGTAAGATTCGAATCAATACCGTATCAGGAGTAGATTCCCCCCAAAATGAGGGGCATATTTCAATCAATCCAAACCCTTCGAATGGATTAGTAACCATTGCATTGGATCCTTCTATCAGCAATGGCACCATTGCAATTTATAATGCCTTTGGAAAAAGTGTACGATCAATTATAGTGGATTATGCTTCGACATATACTCTTGATTTATCAAATGAGGTTCCTGGTTGGTATTTCGTGGTGGTATCTTCAAATAGTGGTGATGTGTTGGAAAAAATCTTGATCAGGTAACTATTTTAAATCACCTTACTTCATTGTCAAAAGATGATAATATGATAAAATCCTATCTCGCATTTTTTATCACCATTTTTATGTGTGATTTTGGATACGCACAATGTTCCACTGCAGGATGCCCAACTGAAATAGAAGTTTGTTCTTACGGCGAAAATATTATTGCAATTACGGGCAACAATGGATCCTATTCTATTTCATTTCTCTCAGAGAATTCTTCTGGTTTTACAGATCCAATAGAAGGGATACTCTTCAATAATATATTTACATATACATCAAACTTAACTATAAACCAGGTGGAGCAAGGCACATATCGCATAGCGTGTTCTAATGGTAATTTTTGCTGGGGGCAATATACGATGGAACCATGTGTAGATTATATCAATTTTGAAGGATGTAGGGAAGCTGACAGCTCTCTCTGTAGCCCAGAATACATCGTAAATGAATATACATCTACCTGGACCCGGCAGGTTTGCTTAGGGGATACGTCCATTGTTTCGTTCGGTGATTTTGAGCCAAATAAGGGATACATTGCGGAGCCATTTCATCCTGATCGAATTGAATGCCCTCTTGGTGAGATTGTGGACTACACAGAGAATGAATTTAAAATTGTGTGGACAGCTGTAGGAAGATCCTGCGTCACCCTTTCCACTACCACAATGTTTGGATCTCTAAATTTAACTGGAATTAATGTCCTGGTAAGCTCTATTGAAGCGATGCAAGTATCAAGTAATAAAGGGGATTCTCTTTCGGCCACAATATGTGTGGGTGAGGAAATTGACTTATTCGTAGAATCCTCATATGAAATAATACCAATATGGCAGGTTGAAGGATCAGTTTATTATGGACTTGAAAACACCCTGTCTTTTGATCAGCCTGGAGAATATACTATTCAAATAAGCAATCAGGACTTAAATGAATGTAATTGCATGGCCGATTCCTATTATACCATTATTGTTGAAGGCGGATACTTTCCTACCATAGATTGCAAAAGGACGGTCTGTCTGGGAGAGGCTACAACCTATTATTCAGTGGAGGAATGCGAATCCTATTTTTGGGACGTAAGCCCAGGGGGCAGTATATTAGAGGGAGGAGGACAGGAAGATTCATATATTACTGTACAATGGGATGCAGGACCCATAGAAGAAATTAGTCTTTCAACGCCTTCTTGTTCTGAAGATGTTTGCAAAGAAACGGTCACTGAAACCATAAACATCATCACTCCTACCGTTGATATTGAAGGGTCTGACGTTGTTTGCCCAATCGAAATTTACAAGTACTCAGCACCCAATTTTACAGGTACAAATTTTTTCTGGGACATAGGACAACATGGAGAAATTGTTCAGGGACAAGGTACCAATACAGTTCAGGTAAGATGGAATCCCCTCTTCGTGGAATCAATGGCACTGGTAAGTGTAACTTATGAGAGTTGTACGATCGGTTGTGGTGGATCTGCTCAATTGCCTGTTACTATACTGCCACGACTGGAAATAGAACATAGCACTACCGACTTGTGCCGGGATTCTGAATACACATTTAGTGCTTCACCCGATATTGAGGTAGATTGGGTACTCAAAGACGAGAATGGAAATATAACTGCTTATCCCACGGCTTCATCTCTTACATTTAGTTTGGCAAACCCAGGTGTATATGTTCTGGAAATAGTTGATAACTCTTCAGTTACATGTAATTCCAGTACCAGTCTTACACTTGAAGTACTGGGGAACATTCCGTTAATAGATAACTTAATTGGTCCAAAAGTAATTTGTGTAGGTAAAACGTCAAAATATTCCATACCAGGTCTATCCAATGTCGAGTTGGTCTCCTGGGAAATAATCGATGGTGGTGCGTCAGTGAACCATGGACTATCAAAATCCTTGTTATATACTTGGAGCAGTAATGGCCCTTATGAAATTTCGGTCACCGTTTTAAATACGCTTACCGGATGCGAAAGTATGCGTTCTACATTTTTACTCAACAATGATATATCATTAATTGGTTCATCCGAAAACTGTGCGGGGGATGAAGCAGAATATTCACTTCCTGAGTATAGAAATGAGGAGGTGAATTGGAGCATTTCGCCGCCATCAGCAGGAACAATCGTTGAATCCAGAGATGATTGGTCCCGAGTTATATGGAGAGAAGAGGGTACGCATAAGATTTCAGCTTTTTATTGTGAACTTAATTTAGAAATAGATGTCAGCGTCCGAGATAACCCTACATCATCCCTTTCCTATGACAATTTAATTTGTCAAAATGAATTTTCTCTGCTGAATATCTCCACCGATACCGAAAACTCCATTGAAATTTATAAAACTAACGATTCATTGCTGTCAACATCAGCTTCAGAGACTTTGCCTGCCGGTGATTATTACATCGTTGTAAGTTCACCATTCGGATGCAGTTCCGAAAAGTATATTTCCATAAATAATTTAGATTATTCCGAAATTTTTATCAATTCATTAAACCCTCTGGGGGTTTGTCCACCCTTCAATCCTTTTGAAATATTTATTGAAGCGGTATCCAGCAATTACACGTATCAGTGGCTTCGTGATGGAAATGTAGTAGGTGGAAATCAACCTTCACTGATGGTTGATGAGTTGGGAACATATTCTCTTACCGTAACCGATAAAAATGGTTGTCAGATTACGTCGAATAATTTAGAAGTGTTCCTGTGTTGTAGTGGGCCTTCAAACCCTACAGACATCCCGGAAGTAATAATGGATGTTGCAAATGTTGATTGCAACAACATGGAATTTGAGATCCTGGAGCCATTTCAGAGTACTAATTTTGATTGGGAGTTTGGTGATCCATTCAGCGGATCCAACTTTGCTTCTGGCATTTCTGTTAGTCATTCCTTTTCAAGAGCAGGCACCTATCTTGTCAAAGCAGTAGGAGATGCTTTTTGTGATATTCACGAAGTCGATGTATGTGGCGAATTACAAAACCAAAACCTTTGCGAAGGGGCTGAAATGTATGTAGATGTTCCATTGGTTGCTGACTTTTCATTTGAGTTGGATTGTATCAATGAAACAGTGAACTTTATTGACATGACAACTGTATTGCCGACCATAGAAAATGTGAATTACAGTTGGGAATTTGGTGATCCTACAAGCAACGAAAACACTTCAAATGAACAGACACCCTCCCATATTTTTAGTGCTCCCGGAACCTACATGGTAACGCTGGAGACAACGGCTGCTGGGGTTTGCGCTTCGTCGGTTACTAAAGAGATTGAAATATTGGATAAACCACAATTGACAATCCAAGCTCAAACCAACACTTGTGAGGCATCAAAATCGATTTTCATAGTTCTCTCCACCGCCCAAAATTTAATTTACGAATGGGATTTTGGTGATCCCGTTTCAGGCATCAATAATAGAGCTTTTTCGGCTTTTACCGAACACATTTATTCCTCATTTGGAAACTTTACAGTGACGCTCACAGCTACGGATGAGTATGGATGTAAAACAACTATTACCCAAGAAATCGAAGTCTTGAACAATAATCTCGAAGGTGCTATCTCAACGGATATACCCCTACCAAAATGTAAGGATGATGTCCTAACACTAACCGCCCCATCTGAAGGAACTATGTTTCTATGGAGTACAGGAGACTCCACTTCTTCCATTCAAGTGACGGAGGAAGGTTCTTATAGTGTAACAATAGTAGATGATCAAGGCTGTGAATATACTCCAAGGGAAATAGAAGTTTTCAATTATGATATTTCTAGTCTGGAAATATATGCCAATAAAAATGGCAAAGTCATCTATGATAGTTTGGATGTATGCATCGGAGATCCATTTCAATTGCAGGTACCACCGCTGTCAAATGCTACCTACAGTTGGGGTCCAGTTGTAGATGAAGATGAAATCTTGGAATACGAAGATCATTTCAGCAACCTTACTCCGGGAAGATATTTATATAATGTTACCATTGCAGATGTTGATAAGGGATGTACCAATGTAATGGGACCGTTTATTATCAATTTGCATGAAGCGTTGGAAAAACCGATAATTATTTCTGAGGATGCTTCCAATTGTGAAAACAACTTAATCACTTTGAAAGTGGATTCATACGATCCCAATAAAACATATATATGGAGCAATGGCCCTGTTGGAGAATCCATCACAGTGTATTCTTCAGGAGGCTATAGGGTTACGGTGATCGACCAATTCGGATGTGAATCGATAAGCGATGCTTTTATTGTTAATCCTGCTCCTGGGGCCAATGAGTGGATGACCGGCTGTATGGAAGTATGTTTTCCTCATGAATTTTGCTTAAACCTAAATGATAACAATCAATATAACCTCATTTACAATGGCAGTGATATTGGACCTCTAACTAATGCATCGAATACAATAGATATAAGCCAACCCGGAGATTATCAGCTTCTTGTGACCAATGAATATGGGTGTCAATCCATGTCTGAAATATTGTCACTTGCTGCCAGTCCTCTGGATCAGACGCTTTACGGTGTAGTTTTTTTAGATGAAAATGAGAATTCTATCTTTGATGGAAATGACATTTATCAGGCGGGCGTCATTGTCTATCTTATGAATGGAAACACCATAGTCGCAGAAACAATTACCGATATCAATGGTTTCTATAGCTTCGATCCTGTTTTTCAATCAAACCTGAGCGTAGTTTTGGATAAGGAAAGTATCGATTTTTTCTCTGAAGGTGTAACCGACTCGACCTTGATCTATGATTTTTGTATTGAAGACAAAACGGTAGACTTCCCCTTGACTTCACTATGCGTCAATTCGATTCGTGTAGACACATTTTATACATGTCCAGACCAACCAATTATCATCGAAGGAAACATCTACAATGTAAACGATGCGGATACCACTATAATTTCGCTGAATACCTTTTGTGATTCTACGCAAATCATCAATGTTCTTGCCTATGAGGAACCCGATTTTGATATGGAAACATTGCCATCTTGTACGGTACAACCCAATGGTGAACTTATGATCAACCCGCATTTCAATCAAGATCTAGAATTTAGCCTAACCCCGGATTTCTCAGAGGTGAATACGTTACATTCCGATTTGGAAGCAGGATCCTATACGCTTTATGTAAGAAGTGATGAAGGATGCAACTATACATATCCGTTTACTATCGATGCAGTGGACGAGCCTGAATTCGAGCTTATTGCTACCAATACATGTGAAAATCAAAGTAACGGAACATTGGAGATTGATGTTATTCAAGGTGTAGATCTTTTATTCAGCCTGGAACTGGATGCTGATTACAGTGACCAACAAATTTACACAGGTCTGGAAGAAGGAATTATTCAGGTTTTTGTAAAAGATAGTATGGGGTGTATCTATTCTGATGAAGTCATTATTGAAAATTTCAATTCACCGCAAGTGAATCTCGTTCAGGAAGTTTTTTGTGAAGGGGATGATTTTGCCAGTGTTTTTGTGGAAGTGGTGGATGGGAATCCATTTTTAGCGATAGATGATCCTGCTTTGATTTCGACCGAAACCGTTTGGGAATCCTTGTCGATAGGACCTCATGTATTGTATATCGAGAGCCAATTTGGTTGCCTGGACAGCATTGAATTTACCATTGAACCCGTACCTGTTCCAGAAGTCAGTATCATTGCCTATCGAGCATGTGAGAACTTAGATCTTGGCTGGGTAGAGGTTTTTTCGGATGTTGAAGAACTGGAGTTTTCTATTACCGGAGTCCAATTTACCCCGGACATTGTATATGAAGATTTGGCTGCCGGCTCTTACTCGATATTTGTAAAAACTGTCGAGGGATGTGTATTTGAGGAGCCATTTGATATTGAATTATTTGCACCGCCAGAGTTGCAACTGAATCCACAATCCACCTGTGAAAATAACTTGGATGGAGCTTTAGAAATATCAAGTATGCACATCGATGACTTATGGTATTCACTTGACGGGAGTAATTTTTCTCCAAACACAGTGTTTGAAAACTTGGACACAGGAACCTATATTTTACATTATCAGTCCTTAGAAGGAGATTGCACCTACGAGCATCCCTTTGAAATCTCATCGTTCCCCGTTCCCGAGATAGCGCATGTTCAGACCAATCCCTGTGGAAATACATCCACTGGTACGATTGATATTTCTACGGACTCTGATTCAAATCTTTCTTTTGACATCAACGGAGATGGAATTTTTGAACATCATACATTTTATGACAATCTACCCCAGGGAGAGTATAGTATTATAGTAAAAGACGTAAATGAATGCACGTATGAATATCTCGTTTCCATGATTTCACTTCCCGATCCAGAATTTATGATAAATATTGAAAATTCTTGTGAGAACCTCAACAATGGATCATTTACCATATTGTCGGACGACACGGATATTCTGACTTCTATTAATGGATCGCCATTTGAAAATGTTTTATCCTATGATAATCTAGAAGCGGACATCTATGAAATATCGATCATGAAAAATAATGGATGTGTCAAATCACAAATTGTCGAAATTCAAAATAATCCACCATTAGAAGTGGCATTGGAGGAGTTTTCGGATTGTTATGAATCAGCATTCCAAATTCAGCCCATAGTATCAAGCAGCCATGGTGAACTGCACTATTTGTGGAATACTCAAGATACGTCTGAATCAATCCTCGCTTTTGAATCTGGAAATTATGAAGTGACTATTACGGACATTTGCGATGAGCAATTTTTATCTGCGGATATCAATATCTCATCATTTAACGAAAATAATCCTGTTCAACTGGCCAACGTATTTTCACCAAATGAGGACAATGTCAACGACTGTTTGACCGTGACTCCAGATGCGAATTATGAGATTTTGACTTATTCTCTTAACATTTATGATCGATGGGGAAATCATATCTTTAAGACCAGCGACATTAATGGATGTTGGGATGGTAGATTCAACAATCAATACGTCGCTGGTCTTAAAGATATGATTTCCCCATCGATCATAAATGTTAAGAGAATAAGTCAAAATCTCATAATTCGCATCTGGAGTCACG
>JBCCVV010000209.1:0-11795 GCA_039194925.1 Bacteroidota bacterium | reverse complement strand
ATTTGACTTAATTCAATTACTTGGAACAAAAAGTTGTTAATTATGGTCTGTTTTTTGCAATATAATAGTATTAAAATCAATTATGCCCAAAGTTAAATTTTTTCAGCAGCTTGATTCAGCGGACTGTGGTCCCACGTGTCTGAAAATGATAGCTTATTACTATGGAAAAAATATAGATCTGACTCTATTAAGGGAGAAGTCATATATCGATAGAACAGGGGTCAACTTAAAGGGCATAAGTGAAGCCGCAGAATCAATAGGATTTAAAACGTTGGCGGTAAAAATACCGGTCTTCAAAAGTAAAACTGATTCAGCACTAATCAACGCACCACTGCCAGCAATATTACACTGGAATCAAAACCATTTCGTTGTTCTTGTTAAATTAACAAAAAAGTATGCATGGATTGTAGATCCAGAACGTGGAGAGTATAAACTGACCATTCCGTTATTCGAAAAGTCATGGGTATCAGACGTTGACAAGGGAATTGCTCTGTTATTAGAACCTACAGTACGGTTTCACGAACAGAAAAATTCTGCTGTAGGCAAAAAAGGGATTTCGTTCTTTTTCAGCTATTTGAAACCGCATAAAAGATTAATTTTTCAATTAATAATAGGGTTGTTTTTAGGAACATTATTCCAGTTACTTTTTCCTTTTCTTACTCAAAGGTTAGTTGATATAGGTATTGATTCTCAGAATCTTCAGTTTGTTTATATTATATTAATCGGGCAATTGATTTTATTTTTCAGTTCCATCATTACAAGGTTTATTCAAAGTTGGATTTTATTACACATAAGCGTAAGAATAAATGTTGGTTTAGTTTCTGACTTTCTATTGAAACTAATGAATCTTCCCTTAGGTTTTTTTGATTCTAAAAATACAGGTGATTTATTGCAAAGAATTGGTGACCACAGTCGGATTGAAAGATTTCTGACCAACTCTTCGCTAAATTTTGTTTTATCCGTATCTAATTTGTTTGTTTTTGGTGTTGTACTGGCCATTTACAATCTCAAGATATTTACAGTCTTTTTACTCTCATCAATCCTATATCTGGTTTGGATATTTATCTTTTTGAAAATGAGAAAAGATGTCGATTATGTTGCATTTAGCCAGTACTCAGAAAATAATACCGCTTTGATTGAAATCATTCAAGGAATGGCGGAAATTAAACTTCAAGGAAGTCATTTGAAAAGAAGATGGTCTTGGTCAGATGTACAGTCACGATTGTTCAAAACACAAATGAAAGCTTTAAAGATTGCCCAATATCAGGATGCCGGAGCTTTTTCGATTATGCAGCTCAAAGATATCTTAATAACGTTTTTTGCTGCGACCTTGGTTATCGAAGGAAAAATGACTTTGGGAATGATGCTCGCGGTACAATACATAATGGGACAATTAAATGCACCTTTGCAACAATTGGTTGCTTTTATCAGAAGTGGGCAGGACTCAAATATCAGCTTAGAAAGATTATCCGAAATCCACTCTATGGAGCCGGAAGAAACTCCTGATGTAAGGAAGAAAGCAATTATTCCCGATGGTGATATTCACATTAAAAATGTATCTTTCCAATATACTCCGATTACTCCTTTTGTACTAAAAAATATTAATCTAGTTATTCCCCGAGGTAAAACCACTGCAATCGTGGGTATGAGTGGAAGTGGTAAAACAACGTTAATAAAACTTCTATTGGGGTTTTATCCACCTTCAGAAGGAAGTATACAAATAGGAACAACAAACCTATCTGCCATTTACCGAAAAAGATGGAGGGAAGCTTGTGGGGTCGTTATGCAAGATGGATACATTTTTTCTGATACCATAGCAAGCAATATCTCAGAAAGTGATGATATCATTGATATGGAGAAGGTGGTTTATGCCGCATCAATGGCCAATATTGATGATTATATAAATGGTTTACCAATGGGATACAATACGATGATTGGAGAAAAAGGAAGCGGAATCAGTGCGGGACAGAGACAACGTATATTTATATCCAGAGCCATTTATAAAGATCCATTAATTATATTCCTGGATGAAGCAACAAACTCCCTTGATGCAAATAATGAAAAGATAATAATGGATAATTTTAGAAACTATACTAAGAATAAGACTGCGATCATAGTTGCACATCGATTGAGTACTGTTAAAAATGCAGATCAAATTATTGTTCTGGATAAAGGTGAAATATCTGAAATGGGAAGTCACAAAGAGCTTATTAAATCCAAAGGACAATATTATGAATTGATAAAAAATCAATTAGAACTTGGTTTGTAAATTTATTAAGCGCGGAACATGGAAGAACGAAATAACGAATCCAAGCAGGTAATATTATTAGAAGAGATAATCAATAATCCTCCGGGATGGCTTCTAAATTCTGGTATCGGTTTAATTGCTGGTTTTTTTAGCGTTTTGTTGATCTGTACTTTTTATATCGAATATCCTGATAAAATCGTGGGAAGTGGCACTCTACTGGCGGAAGAACTACCCGTACCAATCATTAGTCAGTCCAATGGACTTATTAAAGAGATTTATGTACAAAATGATTCTTTGGTAAGTACCAATGATAAAATCATGCTAATTAGCAATAATGATTCTTACAATCAATTAGAGTTAATTTTAGCATGGATGGATAAATATTTTCAAATAAATGATCCCGTAGAATATCTCAACCTGGAATTTCCCGATAATTTAAATTTAGGAGAAACCCAAACGTATTATGCACAGCTTCAATTGACCTATCGACAATTGATACAAACATTAAATAATGGTTCAGTATTTCAACAGTTAAATAGTATAGAAAATGAAATTGAAGCGGAAAAGTTATTATACAACGAAATTAAGGAAGAAAATAAAATCGATAGTATTCAACTAAATCTAATAACCAAAGACTATGAACGAAGCGAATACTTGGAATCTGAAGGTGTGATCAGCAGCCAGGAGTTTGAAAATATTAAGGTAAACTGGTTAAGAAGAGTAAATGAAAATAAACAAGGGAAAAAAAATCTAATCCGCAGTGAAATAAAAATTCAACAGTTAAAGACAAAAATGGTCGAACTTAAAAAACAAAGGTTGGATAAGATACAAGGATTTCAGTTTTTAATTGAAGAATTATCTTCTAATATAAAGGCCAATATAACGGATAGAGAATTACAAAGTATTATTAGAGCGAATATAGATGGAATAATTAAATTCAAATTAGGGCATTATCTCAATAAAAGAATTAATAATGAAGATATATTGGGTTATATAGTACCACTGGAACAATCAGGAAAATATATTTCGGCTTATCTTCCAGTAAAGGGTAGTGGAAAGGTTGCGGTGGGCCAGAAAGTTCTTATAAAATTCGATTCTTATCCATATAAAGAATATGGTTTGGTGCAATCTGAAGTAAAAGAAATTAATTCAATTCCGGAATTGATCAATGAGACGACGAGTTATGAAATTATAGTTTCCGTTCCAGATAGCATCATCACCATATCCAATAAAACAATTCCTTATAAACCGCACATGGCCGCAACAATTGAGGTAATTACCGTTGATAGAAGTCTTTTTAATCGAATCTTTTCACAATTACTTACGTACTTTTAAAGCAATGAAGTAATTGTGAAACAAATTGTTAACTCCTTTACAACTCGCCTGCCATTGCATTTATTAGGTTGATCAGGTCTCATAAGTTTTTTATCAGCTCATACATTGCTTATGCTTTCTTTTGTATGACTTCAACGTATATGAAAGTTACGTATGTACAAAAGAGTTATTGTCTGTACATCCACTTGGTATAAATCATTTTAACATTGGTTGATTAGAAAACGGAGGAATCGATTATAAGTTGGTTACCTTTAATTTATAATTAGTCCACCATATCGCATGTCTGCAACTATTTGTACACCTTTATCTTTCGAACCACGAAATGCTTTTAGTCTAAGATCACTCCCATCTTTATCCGACAAATAAGTCTTATAAGGTTCCTTGAGTTCCAGATTGGAATGAGAACCTAAAAATTCAAGATGAAAATCTTCACTAAAATTGAACTTATAATCTGTATATTTTGCTGCAATTTTGATTTTCTGGAGGCTACTTCCAGTAGATACTATTCTGACGGCTCCTTTTTTTGTATCAAATGATCCTTCTTGATTTAGTTGACCAATTTTAAGATCAGAGTACTTTGCTTCTACATCAATAGTTCCAATGGTTTCAATTTCAATCTCATCATATTTGCCACTGTAAGACACGGTATTGACCTTCCCAATGTCAAAGGAATTGTACTTTGATTCCAACTTCATATGTGATAAACGCTCTATTTTTATTTTTGAATGTTTTACTGTCATTTCAATATCTGAGGCCTCTTCTATTTTCAACGTACTGGACTTCATCTCCACTATTGTATTTCCTACAACTCCAGCTTTTGCTTTTCCGTAACCCAGGTTAAGAACTAAATCTTCGGAGATATTATCAAGATAAATATCTCCATATTTATTGGTAACATCACAATCCCCATCGATACTTGCTTGGGTTATGGTACCGTATTTATTGATGATGGAAGTACTAATAACTGATGGAGCATTTATGGTATAATGTACTTCGTAATCCAAGTTATTGTTATCGCCAAACCAGTTGCTCCACCAGGATTTATTATTATCAGGGTATACAGTTTGGGCGCTTACATGAGAACGTGAAGAAGAGAAATCAATGTCAATCTCGTTTAGAAATTTTTGTGCCTTTTCCGAGTTGTTGGATTTAACTTTTAATAAAACATCGATTTGAATTTGATTCTTATCCCATGTTTCAATTACGATATCTCCATGTTTATTTTGAACTTTGAGGTTAGCACCTGAAGATACATCAAAAGTCTTATGTACCTCACGGGTAAATTCTTCTTTAAATGTAGGTTCTGAGGCGTGCAGGGGCAAAAATGTTCCTGCTACCAAAAAGAAAATTAGTTTATATGTCACTTTTTTCATTGTCTAATATTAATAGGTTATTGTTAGTTTTTTCCATTTTGTATTCCATAAGTACGGTCTCAAGTATTTCTATTTTTGCTCGGTAGTTGTCGATCATAGCATTTACCACGTAATCCGTATCTGCCTTGGGGTTTGAAAGTAACTCATTCTTTAATTCATTGTAGACTGCATCAAGTGCATTAAGGTCTTCTTGTATTGTTTCTTTTTCGTCAAGACTGCTGGCATTTACAACTTGCCACATCTTATCGATTTCATTGGAATAATGCCTCTCAGCTTCGACGAATTCTTGTAATTGTGGGCTGGCCAATGCATTTTTGTTACCATTATTGATTTGTAAACCGATAAGCAGACCTACACCCATTACCACTACAAACATTGCAGCGATTTGCATTATTCTCATTATGGAGGGTGTCGACATCTGTTTGACAACGGCACCTTTATTTTGTTCTCTATCCAAACTTTTCTCAATATTCATCCATACCATTGGGGGGGGAGAATCCTGATCAAATTCGTCACGATGATTTTTAATATACTCTTCTAACTTGTCTTTATTCATTTGCTTTACATTTAATAGGAAGCAATTAATTCTCTTATTTTCTTTTTAGCTCTGCTGTATTGAGATTTGGAGGTAGATTCGGAGATATTCATAATTTCACCGATTTCCTGGTGATCATATCCCTCGAGTGCATAAAGCGAAAAAATGGCTCTATATCCATCTGGCAAGTAATTCATTGCTTTTTTAATCTTACTTACCTCAAGAGAATAATCCTCTTTTTCTATTTCTTCCGCTACCACAAATCGACCTTCGTCAATATCTTCCACTACAAGTTTTCTTTTTCTCAATTTATTTATACAGTTATTCACTACGATCCGCTTTATCCAGGCACCCGGAGTGGATTCATATTTGAATGTATGCAACTTTTTGTACACATCAATGAATGATTCCTGTAACGCATCTTCAGCTTCCATCGGATTATTAAGCATTCTAAGACATACATTATACATGCCTTTAGAGTACATTCTGTAGAGATTGTACTGAGCAGTACGTTCGCCTTTGATGCAACGTTCTACCAATTCTCGCTGAAAATCGAGTTGTTCCAATTTGTTTGTAGTATTAAGGTTTTGTTTTAATTCCAACACCATGAAAGTATAAAACTTTTTATGATACCAGATTCTAAAACATAATTGAATCCGAATAGACTTTTGTAGTAATATCGGCAGCGTTTAAAAACCGATTTTTGTGAAGTCTCTTCATGCTCCAGGAGCTAGATTCTTTTCATTGTTTTGTAATCTAATGACACCAGTGAATAGCAAAGGTTGCATCTCCTTACTATTTTTAATTTTTGTTACTTTTAGTTCCTATATAATTCAATAGTATGAGATATCAAATAACTTTGCTTTTAGTCCTTTTCATTGGGCTGTTTTCCTGCAACGAAAAAACGGTAGAGGTTCCTGCCACAAAAATGGAACAAAAGGGAATAGGCTTTGATTCCTTGAGAGCAATAAAAGCAGGTGCAGATCAATATGGCATGAAACAATATGTAATGGCATTTCTGAAGAGAGGACCAAACCGTGATAGATCAAAAGAAGAGGCTGACAAACTTCAACGAGCACACCTGGACAACATTAGTCGATTAGCAGAGGAAGGTAAATTGGTATTGGCTGGACCATTTCTAGCTGAGGGAGACCTCCGTGGCATTTACATTTTTGACGTACAAACAGTGGAAGAGGCCAAAGCACTTACCGAGACAGATCCTGCAATTCAAGAAGGTAGTCTGGCTATGGAGCTGATTCCCTGGTATGGTTCTGCGGCATTGACGGAAATTGGAGATATCCATGAAAAAATAGCCAAAGAAAAAATATAAGAACTACATAAATCACATTAAATGAGGTTAATATATATTATTTTATTTGCAATACCGTTTTTATCAAGCGCACAGAATAATGGTGATAATACTCCTTTTTTCGTATATACTTATAATGAAAATACAGGTAAGGTTCAACTCTTGGTAGATCAATTGGATACTGAATTTATATACGTTAATTCTCTTGCGGGTGGTGTAGGTTCTAACGACATAGGTTTGGACAGAGGAAAACTCAATAAGACCAGGATCGTAAAATTTATCAAAAGAGGAAATAAACTGCTCTTGGTTCAGCCCAATCAAAAATACAGAGCAATAAGTGACAATGCACAAGAAGTAAAAGCGGTCGAGCAGGCTTTTGCAAGTTCAGTATTATGGGGATTTGATATACAAAATACAAAGGACGGTGTGTATACCATTGACATTACCAATTTTCTATTGCACGATTCAAATGGCATCGTTAAAACACTTAAGGACAAAAAACAAGGAGGATATAAAATCGATAAATCAAGATCGGCGGTAGAAGGAGATCAACTTTTTGCATTTCCTAAAAACATCGAATTTGAATCGATATTAACGTTTAAGGGAGAGGCGAGTGGATCATATATCAGAAGTGTAACACCATCATCGGGTTATGTAACCGTTATTCAACATCAATCTTTTATAGCACTTCCCAAACCTGGTTACAAACCCAGAGTATATCATCCTTACTCTGGATTCAATAATATCAGTTATTACGATTATGCTACGCCTGTAGAGGAAAACATGCATAAAAAGTTTATTGCCCGACATAGGTTAGAGAAGACCAATCCTGGTTCAGCATTATCTACCGCAAAAGAGCCAATTGTGTATTACGTCGATTCGGGATGTCCGGAACCCGTAAAAAGTGCACTTATTGAAGGAGCATCGTGGTGGAATCAGGCATTTACTGCAGCAGGTTTTAAAGATGCCTTTATTGTCAAAGAATTACCAGTCGATGCACATCCATTGGATGTTCGATACAATGTGATTCAATGGGTACATCGAAGTACGCGAGGATGGTCCTATGGAGCTTCGGTAGTAGATCCCAGAACAGGAGAAATTATAAAGGGACACGTATCATTGGGTTCTCTGCGCGTAAGACAAGACTTTATGATAGCTCAGGGAATTCTCGCACCATATAACACAGCTAATGAAGATCATACGCCGATGAAAGAAATGGCATTGGCTAGATTGAGACAGTTGTCAGCCCATGAAGTAGGTCATACCATCGGATTATCGCATAATTTTGCCGCAAGCATCAATGATCGGGCATCCGTAATGGACTATCCACATCCATACATTACATTGGAAGGTACAGAAATTGATCTGTCGGACGCATACGACGATAAGATTGGGGCGTGGGACAAAAGAACCATTACCTACGGGTATGCAGAATTTGATAATACTGTTTCCGAAGAAGAAGGACTGCATCAAATCTTGAAAGAAACAAAAGGGCAAGGACTCTTATATTTGTCAGATCAGGATGCCAGGCCATTGGGTGGCGCTCACCCCAAGGCACATCTTTGGGATAATGGCAGTGACCCAATTGATGAATTGAAACGAATTAGCACATTAAGAGCATATACTTTAAATAATTTTGGAGCCGACAACATTACAATTGGCACTCCCTATTCGGAAGCAGAAAAAGTGATTGTTCCGGTTTATTTGATGCATCGTTATCAATTGGAAGCAGTAAGTAAAGTTATAGGCGGAGTCAATTATAATTATGCGGTAAAAGGATTTGAAGAACCATTGAATGAAGCAGTAAGCGAGAATGTACAAATAACGGCTACCCAAGTTTTACTCAATGCACTATCTCCTGGAGAGTTAGCGATACCAAAAGATGCGTTGGATATATTATTACCGTCAGCGAAAGGGTATAGTCGCAACAGAGAATCATTCGAGTCGAACACAAGTTTGGTTTTCGACCCTTTGCATAGTGCTGAGGCATTAAGTAATTTTGTCTTGACATTGATGCTTCATCCTGAACGGTTGGCTCGAATCAATCAACAGGAGATATCTTTAAGCGATTATTTCAATGCAATACAAAACAGATTGTTTGCTTATTCTTCTGGAGACAGTAATTATCTGAATCAACTGGCTATGATTCCTCAGAAATTGTATGTAATACACCTGATAAAGTTGGCTACAAACACTAAAATTGACAAACAAGTTGCGGCGATGGCTCACATAAAATTGAACGCCATTACCTCATTGATACAAAACAATAGCAACGACGATTGGGGTGCACACTATACATATTTGATTAACTTGATTCGAACACTCAACAACCGACCAGAATTGGTACAGATTCCCGGGGTAGCAAAGATGCCTCCAGGCAGTCCGATTGGCTGTGGGGGACGTTGATCAAGTTCTAGTGAATGTCTGGAAAACTATGTCTGGAAATGCATCTTAAACAATTTTTAATAGAGATCACATTAAAATTTGAAGTACCTTTGTCACAATAATGTCAGTAGAATCGTTATTATAATAATGTAAGAATTGCTAATTAAACTAAATGTCACGAAAATGAAGAAAACATTACTAGGTCTATCCGCTCTCTTTTTACTCGCGATAACCATCCAATCTTGTGGAGACGATATTCAGGAAACATTCAAAGATTATACGGAAGAAGAATACGCTATTATCACTAAGAGACTCAACCTTCCACTTGAAGTATATGATTATTCTGCAGATTTTGATCAAGAATTCTTTGTCAATCACGTAGGAGAAAAAGACATTAGATCGCGTAGAGGAAATCATAAAGCTACACTTGGAAGAGTTTTATTTTATGACACCAAGCTATCCTTGAATGAGAGTGTATCGTGTGCATCGTGCCACAAACAAGAATTGGCATTTGCAGATGATCTTGCTTTTAGTGAAGGGTTTGATGGAGAAATAACGACAAGAAATTCTTTACCTCTCGGAAATACAATTGGATTTGAAACAGCTTACGGTTCTGGAGGAAGTAGAGCACAGTTTGCTTGGGATGAGGCCAATGCAGATATTTCCTCACAATCAAGAGCCGCTATTCTTAATGCAATTGAGATGGGTCTCGATATGCCAACATTGGTAGACAGAATAGAAAAAGATGAAGCCTATTCAATTCTTTTCAAAAAGACCTATGGTGATGAAAATATTATGGAACATCGAATTTTGGAGGCATTGGAAGAGTTTGTAAACAGTATAGTTTCCGCAGAATCAAAATTTGATCACGAGTCAATGAAGGCAAATGGCGATATTTTCTCAGATTTTAAAGGATTTACGGCTGAGGAGAATGTAGGAAAACAACTTTATCTCAATAAGTGTGCAAGCTGTCATAGCTTTGATCATATGTTTACAGCCAAAGCAGTTGCAAATAATGGCTTGGATAAGATATATGAGGATAAGGGCGTTGGTAGCAGAACCAATAGTGTGAATGACTACGGAGTTTTCAAGGTTCCATTTTTACGAAACATTGAACTTACGGCACCATACATGCACGATGGAAGATTTAAAACAATTCGAGAAGTAATTGATCACTACAGTGAAGGAATTGCCGATCACCCAAATCTTGATTTTGAGTTAAGAAACGGAAGTACACCAGTAAAAATGGACTTTAGTGAAGGAGAAAAACAAGCCTTGGAGGCATATTTGTTGACGTTGACAGACGAAGAATTATTAGCCGATGTAAGATTTTCAGATCCATTTAAGAAATAGAAAGATTATCCTAAAAATAATGAAGCCTGATGACGTAAAGTTGTCGGGCTTTTTTTGTTGGAGTTACGTTGGTTTGAGAAATATATTTGACGATGATATATGTTTGATTTGTGAAGAAGTCTTGACATATTGATATTTAATTTCTAGCTTTGAAGTATAGATTTTATATCTACACCAATTATAAAATATCAAAATTAACCAATTATGAAAGCAGTACGTTTTCTTTCAGTAGCTATGCTTTTGTTTAGCTTGAACTGTGTGCAATCACAAGATTGTACACCAGATCCAAATTTTATTCAATGTTTACCTTCAGGCAGTCTTCACGGTTACCTGTTTCAAGTTTTCCAGGATACATGGGGCGATCCACAGGGTCCTAGTCCATGTGCCGGAGGCTGGAACGCAACTAAGTTTGAATATGAGTTTAAAGATTTTGAATTTCATATTCACGAAGATTTATACATAGACCTGGATGTAAAGTATACCAATTGTCGATTTTATTTCTATGGTGGTTCTAAACTTGTCATAACAAATAAACACGCAATAATTCAAGAGCCACATCCCAATGCAACAGACATAGATGCCGAATTTATAGATTGTGAGTTTTCTGGTTGTAATGAACTGTGGCAAGGAATAAAACCAGTGGTATATGATAATCATGCAGGACCTAATGTTACCCTTACCGGTTGTGAGATAAGAGATGCCTATATAGCACTTGAAGTTTCGAGAAGAGGTAACTTTGATATATCCTCTACAGATTTTATAGATAACGTTATTGGAATGGAAGCGACCTGGTGGCGAAGATTGAATATAAGCGGTTGTACTTTTGAGGGTCAAAATATATTAAAGCCTCCGTATTCCGGATTGACATTGAATTCAAATGTTTCTCAAAATGGTATTATCTCGGAGTTAAGAGAAACTTTTTCAGTATTAAATTCTGTAGATGTAAATTCTTTTATCAATTTAAAATGTGCAATTAGGTTTACAGGAGGGTCTAGTCCATCCAGGTTAGGTGTTAGTAATCAAATTTTTGTTGCCAACGACACTTGTATTCATGCTGAAAATACTTCAAGCGTATCAGTCAATCGTAACGATATGACGTATAATTCTATTGGAATAAATGTGGTAAACCCTAAGGCAGGAGCACAAATTAATATTGGTACCGGAGGAAAAAATACGATGAGTTGTGCGAATAATGGTTTATGTTTTAGTGCTATTCAATTGAGAAATGTTCAAAATGCAGAAAGAGCAATTATAAAT
>JBCCVV010000208.1:0-11973 GCA_039194925.1 Bacteroidota bacterium | reverse complement strand
GTACACTTAAATCCCAATTATCTTTCAGACAGCTGTTGCTGATTGGAATATTATCTGTATAACCTTCTACCATTACTTCAAGATCTGGTCTTGATTTAATGATTTCCGCTACTTTACCCAACACCTCATTTGCTCGAGCTGTTAATCTGGAACTTCCAGATTGATAAAGCATTTTATCTGAAAGGTTTACAAATACAACAGTTTTATCAACTTTTACATCAATGTCATTATCAGCAATGCCATCGCTTAGCACACTTTTCAAATTAACTGCAAGTGCAAGATTGATTGAATCTGTTTTTGTCCTGGCAGCTTGGATCATTTGAATGTACTGGTCCTTGCCTTTTAATTGATCCAGAGTTTCTTTGATGTTTTCGTTAGCCGATTGAGATAAAATCGTAAGATCTCCAACCTGAACGAGCTGAGCATCTCTTTGCTTTTTAAGGTCATCAATTTGTACTTTGAGGTCATCAATTTGCTCATTTCTAAGTTGTAATTCTTTCTGATCTCCTTGCAACGCAGCTTTGTCTTTTTCGCACTGTTCCAATTTGGCCAACATTCTATTCATGTCTTCACCAATTTTCCCCAAATCCTGATTTGCGGAGTCCAATTCCATTTGGAGTGCTTCATACTTTTTTTTGCTCACTCCACATGATGCAAAGCTTAGGCCTAGCACCAAGACGAATAATACTATTTTTGAATTCATATGTTAATTGTATTTAATATATAAACAGCACATTTCGTGCCTTTTTCGACTACTTACCTTTTTTCAAACGTTTTGCAGAAATTTGTTATCGGCAATACGTTTTCCTTTAATACGAGAAAACGCGCAATATTATTTAATTTTTAATAAACTTAGTAGATAAATTGACGTTTTCTCCACTTATATTAACGACATAGAACCCTTCTGAAAGAGCGCTCACATTGGCCATTACCTTATGTGATCCTTTCCCAAAGTATTCATTTCTTCTAAGCGTTCGCACTAATTTTCCGTTTATATCAACGATATTGATCCGTACCGAAGTACCTCTAGCTAAATTAAAATCAATATAAACCCACTCGTTGGCTACAGGGTTAGGATATATCGGTTTTAGCCAATTTTCTTTTTGTACATCTATTTCGGTTACTGAAGAAGTTTGATCTTCAAAAATAATGTCTTCATCACCATTACGATAGGGAACAGAAAGAATGGGTAAGTAATACATCTCATCGGTGGTGCCTTCTCCCCAGGTTACAAATTTAGGAGGGTTGGAAGGGTTTTGGGGGTTGTTGGACGTATTATCATACGTTGCAACCGCATGGATTTTTGATCCAGCCATCGCAGGAATAAGTCTTGGGAAATAGTACCCTCCTTGCCAATTGAAGTCCCAATCAGGAATCCTGATCAGATTGGTAACATCTCCATTGGGGTCTTCAAGCCAAACTTCCCACTCTGTACCCAAATAATGCATGTGAGGAGAAAGGCCTACCAAGCTGATGTCCGAGGTAATATCCCAAATGCCATGAAATTCTTTCACTTGATTGGCCGGAATTACAAAACTCCAAAATCCACCAGTTAAATCAAATGGAAGCATAATCCGGTCATCTACAAATCGATCTACTACTTCGTCTTCGTCGGCAAAAAATATATTGACTGAGGATTTATCCTCTGCATCTACAGGCCAAGGAGCATAGTGCATTTGTACTACTAAATCAGAACCAGCGCTTAATTTTTGTCCAAAACCATCTGGATAATATACAGGCTTCGTTCCTGGAACATATCCTGGATATTGATCCCTATTAAGCACTTCATCAACACCAAACGAACCAAAACCCTCAAAACCATATTCTGGAGTTTGTGCATCGAAAGATGCTGCAGTTCCATCTGTATCTTCAAAGAATAATGCGTGATGAACAATTTTCGTGTTGCCCGGTCTCAATTCAATTGCTTTAATGGTTTTATCTTCTGTAAGACCTGTGGGAAGTACAAAATATCGATATTCGTCCCTATTGTTTCCAGGATGTATATGAGTTTGTTCGAAGTTCAAAACTAAGTCTGGTTCTCCCAGAAGAGAACCTTCCGGGAAATTGGGTAAATCAGGTTCTTCACTGCTGGTGCCATATTCTGCACCTTGATCCACCCAATCAATGATACTCTGTTTTTCTTCATCGGTAAGATAATACTCTCCTAAAAAGTGCGAATAGGTTGGATCAGGTTGCCAGGGAGGCATGTATCCAGTAGAAACTACCTCTTTTATGATAGAAGCGCGATTGGAGGCATCATCATAAGACGTCAATGAAAAAGGCCCAATCTCACCCGATCTGTGACAAGTAGCACACTTGTTGTATAAGATTGAGGCTACATCTTTTGTAAATGTAGTCTGTCCAGAACTAATCAGACAAACCCCGAATAAAAGGACTAGAGTGAATAGATTTTTTTTCATGTTCAATTTGTTTGAGCGGTCGATTAAAAGGGTGTTGTCAACATTAAAATTATTGAATTATTCTTTACCTTTTTTCATTTTTGTTTCCAAGTTGTCACTGTAGTTAATAAAACAGCCAACAGGCTGGGTAGTACGCACTAAAACCGGTTCGTTTTTCAAGGTCTGTTCAATTGCAGTTTTTAGATCATGCTCTGTAACCACATTTCGTCTTCGTCCCAATTTATAAAATGTATTGTCTATCCTTCCCTGATAGATAACCTCTTCAAGGTCGTGATTATAGAGTACTACCTCCGGCGTAACTTGGGCATTGAATTGCTTTGCTTTTTCTTTAAAATAATCAGTAAAAAGAGGAAACTGTATAGAGTACTTGGATTGGAATGTTTCGATTTTATGTTTTTTAGAAGAAAAATTAGGGAAGTAGCCAGCGAACCCTATTCGACTACCATATTCGCTGTAGAGCTGATTGATAGTGGGGGTATATTGAATGCAAATTGGGCAATCGTCTAAAAGAAAGACATACAGGGAAAGACTATCTTCTGCCTTTAAAGAAGAAAATGAAAGGATACTACAAAGCAATAAAGTGCCAAAAACCTTCATTAAGTAAAGCGATAGAAATGTATATAATAGGAATGAATAAAAAATCGGATCAGTGACTCACAGTATGGGTCTTGATTTGACTCTTGTATTCATTTGTGTATACTGCCCAAGGAGTGTCTTTATAATGATTGTCAGAAAAGTAGGTCATTATTAGCTCAAACATTTCTGCATTTTGAAATCCAGGAATAGGTTGAATTACAGAAAGATTTTCATCCAAAAAGACTACAGTAGGGTAACTTAACTGTCCCTGTGTAATGGCTACGGCCAATTCATGATATCCTTTTCTCCCTTTCCGAACAAATTTATAGGTATTGCCATTGAATTCAATATCCCTCTTCGTTTCCGCATCAAACTTTACGGCGTAATAATTTTTATTAACGTACCTGGCAATATGATCTTTTTGAAATGTCTGTTTGTCCATTTTCTTACACCACATACACCACTCTGTGTAAATATCTACGACAAACTTCTTAGGCTGATTTTTATTGGCTTCAAGTGCATCTTCCCAGCTCATCCACTTGATCCTATTCTGACCATTAATTTCAGAACTGATACTTAAGAAAGCAAACAGGGTCAGCGACAAGTTAACTAAATATCTCATTCAATCTATTCAATTCGTTTTTAACAATCGTGAAATCCAATGTCTAAGTAACGGCTAATTAGAAAGATTTCTACTCGAAATATGGGCTTTAATTCTTTTTTAACGATTTTATTAAGAATTATGAATGGTGAAAAATAATATATATAAGACAAACAGTTATATGATCCTTGTCTATTTTTTGATACCGTCTGTAGATATTTTAATATCATATATCTAAACTGCTTA
Organism: Bacteroidota bacterium; assembly: GCA_039194925.1. GTDB lineage: Bacteria > Bacteroidota > Bacteroidia > Chitinophagales > Saprospiraceae > CAJXUU01. The sequence goes on along the minus strand of JBCCVV010000208.1, from coordinate 8,130 downwards.
AGGTGAAGTAGTTGAAAGATTTTATGAAAGTTGCGTTGAGATAAGATCTTTTGAGCCAAGTTATAAGAATTAAGAACATAGATAAGATAACTATTCAAGCTCTGTTTTCAATTCATAATCCTATTCATCAAAATGATAATATCTAGAAAACCAATACCAAATTATGTATAACGCTAAAACCAACTTTTATCGATTTACATGGACGGTAAGGACTTCACCATTGAGTTAATTTTTATTTTTTGCTTCTTCGTGCCAGTTCCCTATGACCAAAACCTCATCACCATCCAGTTGGAAACGATCTTTGATTTTACCATGAAGATGTGGTGCTTTTACTCCTGAATTCAATAGGAGTGGGGTATTGATTACAACGGCTTCATCCCATAATCCTGAAGATAAAAATGATTTATGCAAGGATGCTCCGCCTTCTACCATGACATGAAATATATCCATGGTGAAAAGTTTATTTAAAAGGTCTTCAACGAAATTTTCTGTTGAGAAATCTATTTCGAATTGTTTTTTGATGGGTAAGGAAAGTGTCCGTTTTTGCTCTGTGAAAATTAAGGTAGGCAAAGCATCAGAAAGTAGAGTGTGGCTTTCAGGGATCCGATTTTGTCGATCCAAAACAATTCGCAAAGGCTGATTGCCAGGATAGTTTCTTAAGGTAAGTGCAGGATTATCAATCAATGCAGTATTTGTGCCTATTAGGATGGCATCTGTATGTGCTCTTAATTTATGAGTGAAGATGCCACTTGTCTCATTTGATAGCCAAACTTGTTCTCCTTTTTGACCTATAAAGTTATCCACACTTTTCGCAAATTTAAGTTGAACAAAAGGCCTTTGCTTTAGTTGGTTTACCTTGAATTCTTCAATGATATCGTTGTCTTCTATTGGAATTATCTTTACTTCAATACTATGAGATTGCATAATATTGATACCCTTGGAATTTACCTTTTGCGTAGGATCGATTTCAGCAATGCACACGCGTGGTATTTTATTGCGAATGATTAAGTCCGTACAGGGCGGAGTGATCCCAAAATGACAACACGGTTCCAGCGAAACATACATGGTACTCTCACTCAAGTATTGTCTATCTTCTTCACGTACACTATTTACTGCGTTTACCTCAGCGTGAGGTCCGCCATATTTTTTATGATATCCCTCACCTATAATTCGATCGTTGTGAACGATCACGGCTCCTACACGCGGATTAGGTCTGGCCTCACGTCCTGCAAGTTTGGCCAATTCAAAGCATCTATGTAGATAACTTTTATCCTGCATTCAGCTGATTTGTCTTAATTGGTGTCATGGTCTTTAGTTTATCAATAACCTGGTCTACTTCTTTAATGGTGTTAAATTTTGAAAATGAAAATCTTACTGTTTTTCTGTCTTTTGGATGTTTGATTGCAACCAGAACGTGAGAATCCGATTCTATTCCCGAGCTACAGGCACTACCCGATGATGCACTGATGCCTGCAATGTCCAGGTTAAACATCAGCATTTCAGCTTTTGGAGAATCCGGAAAAGAAACACTTAACACGTGGTGCAAATAATATGTGTCTTGATTGCCATTGAAACGAATATCATCAAATTCATCGACCAGTCGTTTTTTGAAATGATTCCTTACGCTCGAAATGTGTTCGATGATCTCTTCTCGTTCTTCATGAGCGATTCGAAGTGCTTCAGCCATGCCAATGATACCGTGTAAATTTTCGGTTCCGGCTCTCATGTTTCTTTCCTGTGCTCCTCCATGTATAAATGGGGGAATGATGTTTTCTCCATTCATGTAAAAGAATCCTGAACCCTTGGGCCCATGAAACTTGTGTGAGGCACCCGAAAGAAATGATACCTTGTTCTCGCTTACGTTGATATCATATTTACCCATGGATTGTACCGCATCGCAATGAAAAAGAACTCCATGTCTCGCACATATTTCAGATGCACGCTCGAATTCTAATTTAGTTCCAATTTCGTTATTACTATGCATGAGCGTAACCAATGTCTTTTTAGAGTCATCGCTTAGAATACTATCCAATTGATTTAGATCAGGGTTCCCCCATTCATCGACCGTAAGAAACACAATTTCAACACCTCTTTTTTCCTTTAAGAAATCCAGAGAATGCAGGACACAATGATGCTCCGTAGGTGAGGTAATAATCCGTTGAACTCCTAAAAACTCAACAGAATTTTTGAGGATCATGTTATTGGCTTCGGTAGCAGTGGAACAGAAAAAAATCTCTCCGATGGAAGCTTTAAGTATATTGGCTATTTTCTTTCGTGCATCTTCTACCAGAGACCGCGCGTGTCTACCGTGGAAATGAATCGATGAAGGATTGCCATACTGCTCCTTCATTACTTTAGTCATTAGGTCGTAAACCCTTGGTTCTAAAGGTGTTGTAGATGCGTTGTCGAAATATATTCTATCCATTGTTAATTCTCTGTCTCTTCAAAAGAACAATTGATATACTGAAAAGATTATGTTTTTAATTAACTTTTTTAATTATACGAGTGCATTTGAAAACCAACTATCTACGAGATCGGATTCACCACAATTGCCATCTTTGTGCATAAATTCGTTTGAAGTATTACAATATTCGTAATCAATTGCCCAGGCTTTGTGATTCTCAGCCAATTCACGGATAGATTCCAAAATATAATGAATCTCCTCATCCTTCATTGTGGGATGAATCGACATTCTTACCCATCCTGGCTTATTGGTCAAATCTCCTTGATTGATTGTATTGGTAATACTTTGTGATTTTTCGTAGGAAACCTCCAATAAATAATGCCCATAAGTACCTGCACACGAACAACCACCTCTCACCTGAACCCCAAAGCGGTCATTCAACAATTTAACAGCTAGATTATAATGCAAGTCTTCAATGTAAAAGGAAATGACACCTAATCGATCCTTCAGGTTGTCGGCGAGGATGTGCAGATTCTCAATGGTCGTTAACTTGGGCCATATCAATTCCAATATTTCGTGTTCTCTGGCCAAAATCTTTTGAGTGGTCATTTTCTCCTTGAGCTGAATGCACAGAGCTACTCGTATGGTCTGAATAAATGATGGAGTACCTCCATCTTCCCTTGCTTCAATAGCATCATAATATTTGTGCTCACCCCAAGGATTGGTCCAGTCTACGGTTCCTCCTCCCGGATTGTCAGGCACTTTATTCGAATATAAGTGCTGGTTGAAAATTAATATTCCTGAGCTTGATGGTCCACCTAGAAATTTATGCGGGCTGAAATAGATCGCATCCAGATAGGCTCCTTCTTCTTCCGGATGCATATCAATGTCAATGTAGGGTGCAGAGCAGGCAAAATCCACAAAACAATACCCACCAGCCTGATGCATCAACTTCGCTATTTCATAATATTCTGTAAAGACACCGGTTACATTGCTGCAGGAGGTCACTGCAGCTATTTTCACTTTCTTATTTTTGTATTTCAGGAGCAATTCCCTGAGATGATCCAGGTCGCATTTCCCTTCCGGGCAGGCCTGAATTACTTCTACTTTGCATATGGTTTCAAGCCAACTGGTTTGATTGCTGTGATGTTCCATATGAGAGCAGAAAACGACGGGTCTTTCTTCATCAGAGAGTTGGATTTTGGAATTAAATTTCTCATGGATTTTTATGCCGAGGATACGTTGTAATTTGTTAACAACTCCCGTCATTCCAGAGTTTGAAGAAATCAAGATATCCTCTTCGCTCGCATTTACATGTTTTTTGATGATGTCTTTTGCATGATGATACGCGAGCGTCATGGAAGAACCCGTAATTGTGGTTTCGGTATGCGTATTCCCTACAAAGGGTGCAATTTCATGTGTGATCAAATGCTCAATAGGTGCATACATTCGTCCACTTGCCGTCCAATCTGCATAGACGATTTTTTGTTTTCCAAATGGAGAGGTGAATTCTTGATCTTGACCTATGATCTGTCTTCTGAATTGATCGAAATATTGTTCAAGACTTGCTTTCCCAATACTTTCATTCGTTTTGGCGGAAGTATTCATCACGGTTAGGTTTTAAATGTATGGTAAAAGTAAGTATAGGGTTTGAGATTTCTATGTTTTTTGGAAGTAGAATGTTGTGAAGTATGGGATGATACCATGGAGCGCAATGCTCACGAAGCGTGTAGTATAATTAGAATAGCTTTGGTTGCATTTGAGATATGCGGTCTCCGACAAGCTGATTTATAGAGTTTATGAAGATTAAAGGTCTATTCCTAAGTGCTTGCATATAAACAATAAAGCGCGGCGAACAATAATCAAACTTAGCGTAGCGATTGATAAACAAGTAAGTATTGTGTATTAAAAATCATAAAAAGAAGACTATCACTCATCTGAAATCCGAAGCTATATCGCTTTTTCAGGACAATCTAAATTATAGCTATTCGAATATTCATATTCTCCGTATTAATTGTATTACATTTAGGTTTGGATATCTATAATTGGAATTTCTCTTACTTAGGGTACCACTTAATATAATGAATGATGCTTACGACTGAAATTAATACCCCAATTTCTTATGAAGACTTTTTGAATTCCTTTAAGGATACCCTCAAAACCGTTTTTTATTCCCGTGATAAAATAGAGAAGTTTACCCAAAGTCGTGGCTTTCCCGCTTTGGTATTACGAGAAATAATGGCACACAATCCCTTATCTGTAGCCATTCAGAAAAAATATGGGGGTCGTGGAGCAAAGGTAAAGGAATGTATAGGTTTACTTTCCACTGCATCCTACGAATCATTGCCATTATCTCTGACGTTTGGTATTAATATCGCTTTGTTTTTAGAGCCTGTTGGCAAATATGCTCAGGAGTCGGTCAAACAAGGAATATTTACACGGTTCCTGGAAAAACAGAATCTGGGAGGCTTGATGATTACAGAGCCAGAGTATGGTAGCGATGCATTGGGCATGCAGACTTCCAACGAATATAAGGATGGAAAGTATCACATTAAAGGGATCAAACATTGGCAGGGACTAACAGGACTTGCTGATTTCTGGTTGATGACGAGCAGACCACGAAAAGAGAACGGTGAATTGGGCAGGGATATTGATTTCTTTATTACGGATGAATCCGTTCCTGAACAGAGAATTGTTGTAGAAGAATTGTTTAATAACATTGGTTTATATCCGATTCCATATGGGCGTAACCATGTAGATATCGTTGTGCCGGAAGAATACAAATTGGTACCAGAATCCACAGGTTTGAAATTGATGATGGATCTGCTCCATCGAAGCCGAATACAATTTCCCGGGATGGGAATGGGATTTATTCAACGGATGTTGGACGAAGCTCTGAAGCATACCAAAGAAAGAAAAGTTGGTGGAAGAAGTCTATCCGAATTGGATGAAATTAAACATGCCCTGGGTCGAATGCAAAGTGCGTTTACGGTCTCATCTGCCATGTGCCATAAAAGTAGTTCGTTTAGTGGGATTGAAAACAATATGGCTCCACATGGAATCGAGGCGAATGCAATGAAAGCATTTGTTTCTGATTTAATGTTTGAATCATCGAATAGATTGACGCAATTATTGGGAGCAAAAGGATATGCAGAAGAGAGCTTGGGGGCCAGAGGAATTGTCGATTCGAGACCCTTCCAGATTTTTGAGGGAGCGAATGAAATGTTGTACTCACAATTGGCAGAAATGGTCTTGAAATTGATGATGCGTAAGAAAATGCCCAATATGTACGATTTTCTTGCTCAATATCATTTAACGGATAAGGTAGCAGATCGATTCAAATCACTTCTTAATTTTAATCTGGAATGTAAATTACCACAGCGAAAATTGGTGCTATTGGGTAGAATTTTGTCGCGTATTATTTGTGCTCAATTTGTAGTAGAAATGAGCATCAGTGGATTTAGGCCTGATCTGATCCGAGATTGCCTGGAGACATTAAAATATGATGTGACTACCTTTTTAAGTGCTTTTAATTTTGCAACCGAATTAAAGCCTATTGAAGAATATTCAGAAGGATCGAATTGGATGGACTTTTGTTAGGAGCCGCAATTTACAGTGAAAAAATCCGTAGCTATTTTTGGAAGTGGGCCAGCTTCATTGGCCTTCGCATCATTTTTAAATCCAATCGCTTTTGATGTCACAATCTATGAAAAAAATAAGGCTTGTGGCAGAAAGTTTCTAGTGGCGGGAAAAGGAGGCTTCAATCTTACGTTTTCCGAACCGATGGACCAATTTAAGAAGCGGTATATTCCGAATGCATTTCTGGAGGGGCCGCTGGATCATTTTTCCAATACAGATTTCCAAGACTGGTTGAAGACAATTGGTATAGAAACGTTTGTGGGAAGCAGCAAACGTGTTTTTCCAATTAAAGGAATAAAACCGATCCAAGTACTCGATGCCATTCTAGGTCATATAAGATCTAATGGAGTAGAGGTACATTATAATCAAGAATGGACGGGTTGGTCCAATACTGGATTGCCGTTGATAAATGATGAGATCGAAATTCACGCCGATTATTACGTCTATGCGCTGGGTGGAGCGAGTTGGAAGATAACCGGCTCGACTGGAGATTGGGCCGAAAAATTCAGAAGCAGAAACATTGCGGTCAATACATTCCTCCCATCAAATTGTGCTTTTGAGGTGGAATGGCCGGATCACTTTTTGGACTATGCAGAAGGGATGCCACTCAAAAATATAGCCTTGAGTTGTGGTGGGAAAATTCAAAAAGGAGAATTGGTAATTACTCGATTTGGTCTGGAAGGCAATGCCATCTATGCGTTGAGTCATTCGATTCGAGAAGAATTAGGGGCGAATGGAAAGGCTTATGTTTCCATTGATTTCAAGCCTATGTTTACAATGGATGAGATTGAACATCGGTTGAGAAATACTAGGTCTAAAAATCATACGGAGTTTTTAAGACGGGATGTAAAGCTGAGAAAAATTGCAATCCAAATGCTAAAAAACCTATTGCCAAAAGAGAAATTTACTGATGAAAGTTCCTTAATTGAATCTATTAAAGGTTTTCCAATATGGGTAGTGGGCAGCGCTCCTATAGATGAAGCTATCTCTACGGCTGGTGGAGTGAGTAGGGAAGAGTTGACTCCACAATTTGAGTTGAAGAAGATGAAGAATCATTTTTGTGTGGGAGAGATGGTGGATTGGGATACACGGACTGGGGGGTATTTATTGCAGGGGTGTTTTAGAATGGGGGTGTTTTTGGCGAGTTGGTTTAATGGAATTATCTATAAATAAAATAAATCATCAAGCGGGTTAAAGATTTTTATCACTGATCTAATCCTAACTGGTCATGTATTATTAAATTTAAGGAGTTAAGAATTTAGAAGAGGTGAACTATAAAATTTAAGGTTAACAATTATACTCATAAAATATTATTGGAATATATAGTAACAGTAGCATCTTTAAAATGTAATTAAGCCTTTCGTATTATGAAAATCAATCAAATAGAATTAAAGGGTGAGAAATTGGGTATTGAAAGTGATAAACTGATCAAACTAGGTCAGGTTGTCGCTTTAGTTGGAAAAAATGGATCTGGGAAATCACGAGTCTTGCAAATTGTAAAATCTTATATTGATAGCAGTATTACTTTGATGGATGTAGTTGAGAAAAATATTGTTTCTGAATACTTTTATAAGCGATATACAGAAACTGGTTTGGAATTACTGAAGTTGAAAATAGAAGAATATGCTGCAAAAAGTAAGTTAAATTCGATTATTAAAAGAAAAGATCCATCCTTGTGGAGTGAATGGGAAGCAATATTAAAAACTACTAAATATGAATGTGAGAAACTAGAAAACAGTACGTGGAAAAATCCAGAATATTATGATCAACTGTCATTAGGTTTTAACGCAAATCAAAGATTAGATCTTAAAGATAACATTAGGGATGAGGCAAAGAATAATTTAAGAATTATTAATTCTCAAGATTTAAGACGGATTAGAGAATCCTTAGAGGAAGGTCATGAAAACAAATTTGAACAGGTTGTGGAAGGAAGAGGTTCTGAGAGGCTCATAAACGAATTTGATATAATTACTCATTCTGCGCTTCATTATTTAAAAAAACTACCACATAAAATTGCAGCTGAGTACCATGAATGTTTAGGTATAATTGAAAAGTTGGAAAAGAAAAAATCTTATCAAAAATATTTG
>JBCCVV010000207.1:0-12001 GCA_039194925.1 Bacteroidota bacterium | reverse complement strand
GATAAACGCCACTTTCTTGGCTATGCTTTTCATAGTCGAAGTGCTGCAAAATTTCTGCTGGTACGATTAAGGATAAAAGTTCTTCCATACCTACTCCTAACACAAACACCTTGCCTTAGCGCATCAAAATGGGAAATAGCCTTTTTTTGTCTTCGAAAAATGAGGTGCCTGTATGCAGAATGAATCTTTATTTTATGTAAAGGGTAAGTGTGTTGAAATCAGTGACTTATATGGCAGTAAATAAAAAAAGCGACCATTATGGCCGCTTCATAAAATTCTTTGGATCGGATAGATTTACTGACAATCCAAGGCGTCGAGTGCCATTTGGAATAAAGCTACTTGTCCGCTGATTGTTTCATCATCACAATCTCCATAATCATCGATGATAGATTGAAGATCATCGGCATACGCATTGCAGTTTGCAGTAGTAGTATCAGCTACATAAGCTTGGCCCAACTCCAAATTGGCATCCGCTCTTTCGGTGAACTCCATTAAATCACAACTGTCTCCACAACTGAATAAAACTATCGCGCATAATGTGGCAGCAACAAAAAATAAATTCTTCATAATTAAAAATTGGTTTTATAAATTAAGTAAATAATTGCGCTTAAAAGCGGGGCAAGGATACGGTTATTGTTTAAATCTGTATGAACTTAACATAAAATTAATATGCAATGTAGAATGGTTATAAATACGGTAAAATCCGCCACAATTCCTGCTCAGGCTTTGATTTTTGGAACTTTTTAGATTTTAAATTCCATTCTACACTAAAAATACCTTGAAATTTTGTCGTCATTAATGATTATTTAAAAAATTAGATAATCTATTTTGCATATCAATGCGTTATAATACCAAATCTAATATACAAAGGGAGATGCTGAAAAATTACTTATTCGTTTTGCTGGCTGCTTGTTTGGTTTCTTCATGTGCTCATAAGGTGGATGGAGTGAGATTGGATGAAGAGTTGGAACCTTTTTGGATTCTTTTTGAGGAAGAAGCTGCAGAGCGAGGTATAGTATTTGATAATGGTGTGGAGCAGATAGAGGGTTACCTTCAAAATATTGTAGATAATGGTGTGATAGGAGCTTGCAGAAGGAATGACGGTGAGGGCCGAAACAGATCCGTATTTATCGACAAGCCGTATTGGGTTACAGCTACACAATTGGAAAAGGAATATGTAGTATTTCATGAATTGGGGCATTGTTTCTTGTTATTGGATCATGACGATACCGAAAATGACAATGGAGAATGCGTCAGCATAATGGCTAGCGGACTCGGAAATTGCAGAGACAATTATAATGAATTGACTCGTGAAGAATTGTTGGACGAACTATTTTCAAAGTAAGATTCAAAATCAAACCAAATTATGTCTTAGGTGTTAGATTGCCATGACATTATTTCAAAAATTATACAGGCTTGAAACCAAGCAATTTTTACCCATCAGTATGGATGAGGCTTGGGATTTTTTTTCTTCTCCGGAAAACTTGAAGGAAATAACACCCGACCACATGGGATTCATTATTACTTCCAAAAACCCTGAGAAAATGTATCCCGGCATGCTGATCACCTATATCGTCACTCCTTTATTGGGCATCAAAATGAGGTGGTGTACAGAGATTACACAGGTAAAGGAAAAAAAATACTTCATTGACGAACAACGATTTGGACCCTATACAATGTGGCATCATCAGCATCATTTTAAAGAAGTGGAAGGAGGTGTAGAGATGACAGATATCGTACATTATGGAATTCCTTTGGGATTCATTGGTCGATTAGCAAATCACCTTTTTGTAAAAAAACAGTTACAAGAAATTTTCGAATACCGAACCAAGGCAGTTGAACAAAAATGGCCCGTTGCTAAGAAAAGAGCAATTAAGGAAGATCTGGAGTTTTCAAATTAATGAACCCTGATCTTATTCTATTTTAAGTTGTTTTATCAGAACGAACGAATAATCTCTCCAAACATATCCGCTTTGAGAGAAGCACCTCCTACCAAACCCCCATCCACGTCTTGTTGTCCAAATATTTCCTTTGCGTTAGCGGGTTTTACCGAACCACCATAAAGGATACTTGTGTTTTGTGCGGCGGTATCACTATATTTTTGAGCGATTAACGAACGAATATGTGCATGCATGTCTTGAGCTTGTTCGGGACTAGCCGTCTCTCCGGTTCCGATTGCCCAGATGGGTTCATAGGCAATAACTACATTATCCAGTTGAGATGTGTCGAGATGAAAAAGACCTTCTTCCAGTTGTTTGGAAACGTAGGCATTCTGAGTTCCTTCTTTTCTTATTTCGAGCGGCTCACCACAACAAAAGATGACCTGAAGTCCATTTTCCAATGCGGCATTTGTTTTTTGGGCCAGTAGCGCGTTTGTTTCGTTGAAGTATTCCCTTCGTTCTGAATGCCCCAGAATCACATAATCTACCCCCAAGTCGGCCAACATGGGAGGAGATACCTCACCTGTGAAGGCACCACTATTTTTGAAATAACAATTCTGGGCAGCAATTTTTATAGATGGATGTTGAATCGCTTTTAAGGCACCCAAATGAATAAATGGCGCTCCTGTAATCACCACAACATCATCCGGTATTTCTTGTGTTGATAATGCATTGTAAAGCGCTACTCCTTCGGATATTGTGGTATTCATTTTCCAATTGCCCGCTGCTATGTTACGTCTTGCCATGATCGTCCTAATCTTTTTTTCGTTTAAGAAGGCAAGTATCGTAAGAAATAACCGAACAGCAAAGCCGCACTATACTTTTCATCGAGAAGACCAAAGATGGACCCCCAAAGATCAGTCCAACAAAACAATGTTTTCCAAGAATTAACCTGTCCTTTATCAATTATCAATTGTCCATTGTCAATTATCCATTTTCAATTATAAATTATCCATTGTCAATTATCCATTCTCAATTATCAATTATTTCTAAACATCGCTCTTTTTGAAACGAACCCAGGCCAACCAAAGAAAAATCAGGGTGTAGACCACGGAAAGTCCCATAGCCACATTCATATCATGGACCCATTCCAAATCCACTTCACTTTTGATAAAATCACTGGAAGTACGGAATAGTGGAAAACACATATTGTCCTCAATTGTATTTAGAGGAAGGTAATTCATAGCCTCATTTTTAAGAAAATAAAGCATGATGCCTTTTACTATAGGTTCTAAAATCAAGGCAAATGCAAAATAGAGAAACATAGACAACCCACCTCTGCGTAGAAAATTGGCCACCAAAAATGCGAAGCTCATGTAGCCCATGCTCATAATGAAAAATCGGACAGATGCCCAATTGTTGTCAAACATCAGCTCGAAATCAAAACCAGGGGTATGGATCATACCAATTACCTGACAGGAGATCGTGTAGATGCCCGTAGCCAATAGTGCAAGACAAACGATAACAATCAACTTAGCGGTGAAGTATTCCTTCTTTGTATATCCGGTAATAATGTTTTGCCGCATGGTCCTGAAGCTCACTTCCGAAGTAAACATATGCAAAACCATAAACCCCAGAATAAAGAATACCAGCCAGTTGCCTACATAACCCTGATATTCCCAGACCGTGGGGAATTCATAGAAAATAGTGTTGCTGGGCAGGGGAGGTGAAGGGTTTTTCAAGATGCTTTTTCCAGAAAGTATTACTGTGGGAAGAAGCAATACGAAAAGCACAAACAACAAAGAGACCGTCGAATTATACCTGAATTTCTTGTATTCTGTTTTTAAAAGTTGGATCATGTTTGGATAATCTAGTAGATCAATTAAAGGATTAGTTATTGGTGATTTCGAGAAATTCCTCTTCCAGCTTTCGTTTACGGCATACCAGATGATTGAGGATTATCCCACTGTTGTGTGCTATGGTATTGATTTCCTGAGCGGTATGGTCTTCCGGCATTTGGAATTCAATGATGTTATTTTCTTTTTTAATAGTATGGATCCAATCAATGCCAGAAAACAATTCTGTCAATCGTGGCATATCAGATGCACCCACTTCGACGGTAACATCATTGGATAAAATGGAACCTACAGGCCCGGTGGCAAGAAGACGACCATTTTTAATAATCGCTACATGAGAGCATATTTTTTCAACTTCATCCAAAAGATGACTGGCCATAATTACGGTTTTACCCGTTGATGCCACTCTTTTTAGAATGTTCCGAACCTCTGCAATTCCTTCAGGATCAAGACCATTGGTTGGCTCATCGAAAATCACAACATCGGGTTCACCGATCAATGTCGCAGCAATTGCCAACCGTTGCTTCATACCTAAGGAATAAGCTCGAAACTTTGATTTTTTGCGATGGGCAAGGTTGACATTCTCCAATAAAAAATCAAGATCATCATCATGGCTGTTTTTGATATCTTGTACGATCTGCAGATTTTTTTTGGCATTCAGATATGGATAAAAATTAGGCGTTTCGAGGATTGCACCGATGCGCATTCTGTACTTGTCACCATATTTACCGCCAAACCATTCAAAATGACCTGAACTTTGAGCTAGAATACCCAAAATGATCCCGAGTGTTGTGGTTTTACCACTTCCATTGGGTCCAAGAAGGCCGTAAATATTTCCCTCTTCTATGTTTAAACTGAGTTTATCCAACGCAGTAATGGGACCATAATGTTTGGTGAGACCATTTATTCTTAATACCGACATAAGTTGATTTTTGTCTTTCAATTTACTGCAAGGAGTGATTTGTTCTTGCATTGAAGTGTCAAGATAGTATTAGATGAATTCTCTCTGCAATTTTGATCGATAAAAGTCACATTTTTATGGATTATTGCTGGAGAGTTCAAACTTTACTGCACGCTTTTCATTCGCTAATAATATCCTGAAACTACCTGGAAATCATGGAGTGATGCATTTAGAATAGTATACTTTGTGATAACAATTATTGAGGTAATACGAACTATATTTCGTATTTTTCGATATTAACTAACGATTCAAAACATTATTTTAATGGCTTATTTAGAAATCTTAATCGGTGCAGCAGCTGCGTTTTTAATGGGGTTTGGTTGGTACACAGCCTTGTTTGGTAAGATGTGGCAGGCTGAAACAGGCATCACAGACGAGCAAGCACAATCTGGAATGTTAAGGACTCACGGACTTGCATTTTTAATGATGTGTATCATGTGCTTTCAAATCAACATGATTATTAATTTTCATGAACTGGCAGACCAGACTTTTGTACATGGAGCTTTTCACGGCCTTTTAGCCGCTGTGTTTATGCCTTTGCCAGCAGTTGCGATCAACTACTTATATCAAAAGAAATCCTTTAAGTTATACTTGATTGATGCCGGATACATCTTAGCTTTTTGTGCTTTAGCCGGAGGTGTAATGTCATGGCTCAAGCTGGGAGTAGCCTAACAAATAAAAGATTTACATAAATTGGAGGTTGTAGAAATACAGCTTCCTTTTTTTATGAAATAATCAAATTGAACACGATAGATTTCCAGACATTTCTCCTACCTTGCTTCCCAATGAAACAAGAAAAATAAGTTGAGCTCTGCACATCAAATGGAGAACACTCCAATCCTTACAGTAGAAAATCTAAAGGTGAGTTTTGCTACCGATGGCAAAGAATTGGTTGCCGTCAATGGAATTTCATATCAATTGCATAAGGGAGAAACATTGGGTATTGTAGGCGAATCGGGTTCGGGCAAATCGGTGAGTTCTATGGCATTGCTTAAGCTTGTGCCTACTCCACCTGGTAAGTACGAATCTGGTACGGTCACATTTAATGATGACAATAAGAATTTGGTGGATTTGAAAGAGTCCGAAATTCGTCATTATCGCGGCAAGGAGATTGCCATGATTTTTCAAGAACCGATGACTTCACTGAATCCTTCTCATCGATGCGGAAGACAAGTAGGGGAGATGCTGGAGTTGCATACAGATTGGGACAAAGAAAAGATCAAATCTTATGTGTTGGAGTTATTTGAAAAGGTACAACTTCCAGATCCCGGTAGAATCTATAAATCATATCCACATCAGTTATCTGGCGGACAATTGCAGCGTGTAATGATTGCCATGGCGATCAGTTGTAAGCCAAAAGTACTAATCGCCGATGAACCAACGACCGCCTTGGATGTAACTGTCCAAAAAACGATTATTGAACTGCTGAAAGAGCTCAACGAATCTAATGGTAATTCGACCATTTTTATCACTCATGATTTAGGTGTAATCAACCAAATGGCCGATACAGTCATGGTCATGCATAAGGGTGAGGTTAAAGAGTTTGGAACAATCCAAGAGGTATTCAATAATCCAAAACATCCCTACACCAAAGGGCTTTTGGCGTGTCGACCTCCATTGGACAAACGGTACAGAAGATTGCCGATTGTTGGAGATTTCATGCGATTGCCAGAACAAGAACATGATGCTTATGTATCTTCCTTGATTCAGTCGATGCAAGAATATAAGGATCATCTTGAAAAAATAGAAAATCAACCGATTCTGTTAGAGGCGAAGAATATAAAAAAGTATTACCCTTCCAAAACTAATTTTTTTGGCAGACCAACCGAATTTGTAAAAGCTGTGGATGATGTTTCATTTGCCTTACGTAAAGGAGAAATCATCGGTTTGGTTGGAGAATCGGGCTGTGGCAAATCGACACTGGGACGCGTACTTCTTTGTCTGGATGAAGCTACTTCAGGTACTGCACTCTTTGAAGGAAAGGATTTGTTTTCAATGGGTAAAAAGAACCTTAGACATCTTAGAAAAGACTTCCAGATCATTTTTCAAGACCCCTATTCATCGCTAAATCCTAGAATGACGGTTGGGGAAGCGGTGATGGAGCCATTGAAAGTGCATAAACTCTATACCAACACAAAAGAGAGAAAAGAAAAGGTCGTCGAATTGCTGGAAAAAGTTGGAATGCAGGCAGATCATTATTCCAGATACCCTCATCAGTTTTCAGGCGGGCAACGCCAACGAATTTGCATAGCACGTTCACTCAGCCTCAACCCCAAATTTATTTTGTGCGATGAATCAGTATCTGCATTGGACGTATCGGTCCAGGCCCAGGTGCTCAATCTTCTACAAGACCTCAAAGATGAATTTGATTTGAGCTATATTTTCATCAGCCACGACCTTTCAGTGATCAAGTTTATTGCGGATCAGGTACTTGTAATGCAAAAAGGAAAAATTGTAGAACACGGAGACGTCGAATCGGTAATCAACAATCCTCAAAATGCATACACACAAATGCTAATTGATTCAATCCCAAGATAATTTTTGATGTTGGCTGTGCTAATTGGGTAGCTATTCACTCACTGCACTTGTAAATTTATTCCTTCGCTACACCCACGTGTTTATAAGATTCTTAAAAAATAGTATCCAGTAATCAAAAAAATATTACAGTATAATTCCAAATAACCACCCCCGAGCAACTGACTTACTGACCCACTAAACAACTGTCCCACTCTCCATTTCAACAATTCAATAATTCAATAATTCAAACCCCCAGCCAATAGCTCAACTTCAACACCAAAGAACGATTTTCAGGGGTGATACCATCCAGCGCATAATAATTATCGGTGTAGACCAGGAATAAGTCCGACATTGGGGCATATCTCCATTGTAATCTTGTATTTAGATTAAACCTTTCATTTTGTGTATTGTATTGGGCGAAGGTTGTCCAAAATAAATTGGTGGAGAAATTAATCTCTGCTCTAAAATTGGCATTCGTCAGGTTTCGACTTTCGAAAGGTTCGGGAAAGTTGATGTTGTTTTGATCTATTCCAATGGTGAAATTTCCCCAGGGTTGGGCGCGATAACTCAAAGAAGCGGTATAGGTCAATTTATCCCCATTGTAAAAGCCTCCATAGACTGCAAAGACCTGAAACGTGATTAACTTTCTTTGATCTGAACGATATTCAATGTTGTATTCCCAGGTGTCGTATTCGCCCGGAGACAATGCAGGTTCTGTCAGTTGAAACGGAAAGATCAGCTCTCTGAAAATGTGATTGATCCTGAACCTCAACTGACTGGTATTCTGAAAAAAGATGAAGTGTCTGAATCGGGTATACCAATCATTCAAGTCGGTCCCTTCATTGACGATAACGAAATTTTCAATACCCGACCAATGAAAATTAACAGTCTCTGACTCCGGATAAATGTAATAATCTACCATATTACCGATCTGCGTGTACCCGATCCGAACGATCGTATTTGATACGGGGTCAAAGTTGTTAACTCGTGCGTTGAAGCCCATATCCGCGTAGTAATCTTTTCCGAGATTCTGAACAAAAAGAAATGTTCTGAATCGTTGTCCGGTGTAATCAAAACGGCCATAGATGTGACGATTATCAGATTGTATCCCTTCTTTTTGACTTTGTATAAATCCAAATTGACCGGCTAATTTACCATCGCTGGATACGATATTTACTTCACCGCCAAAATTTCTTCCGAAATCATTATCGATCGGGTCGGATCCGTCGTAGGCCTGACGATTCAAGAATAGACCTTTGATATTGGATCTTGTGCCTATTCGTTGCTGACCGGTTATCGCAGTAAAATTTTGACCTGGAGAAACGTCACTGGCTTTGGTATGCATATTAAATGCCCCGATCCTCAGTTTTTCATTTAGATTACCTGTGAGGCGTACGCCATAGGATATAGGGACAGTCCTGCCCGCACCATCAAGTCCTATTCTTCTGGAGTAAAAAGGTTGATTGGCGAATTGGCCGTAATTGTTAAAAATATCTGCATTCTCAATAAAAAATTGTCTTCTTTCGGGAAAGAAAATATCGAATCGATCCAGGTTCGTCACTTGCCGATCCACTTCCACCTGTGAAAAATCCGGGTTAAATGTAAGATCCAGATTGAGTCCCGATGTGATGGCAATTTTGGCATCTCCACCCACATTCATAGAACCTTCGGCATCCATTTCCGGATTAAAATCTTTGTCCACTCTGGAACTCAAGTAGGGTATAAGAGAGATATTGGACCCGCTCCCTGTAGGAGGTTCTTCCCATTTCATTCTACCATAATACCCCAAATCCACAAAATCGAACTGTCGAGGCACCGGTGACCAGACATAGGTCTCATTTCTGCCGGGTTCTTGCCGTGAGAAATTTATGCCCCATTCGGTCACCCCTTCCT
Organism: Bacteroidota bacterium; assembly: GCA_039194925.1. GTDB lineage: Bacteria > Bacteroidota > Bacteroidia > Chitinophagales > Saprospiraceae > CAJXUU01. Next base: position 2,894 of record JBCCVV010000207.1, on the reverse strand, counting down.
TGAATCGTAATGTCTTGAATGGGATCATGATCTCAATGGTCCATCGGTCAGACATATTCTTCGTTTTTACAAACCATTTGTTGTCCCAACTGTCATCTACATCATTTGGACTGATCAATACTTCGGTAGCAGCACCCAGGGCATTCACGCCAAATCCGAATCCATTGGCCCGTTCGCCCACCGGGTCTATCAATACAGAGAAGGCGTCACTCCCGTCATAGGTATCTCGTTTAAGGGTCTGAATTATGTATTGATCATCGTCATGGATAATAGCTCCGATGTATATGCCATTATCGGTATGAAAGATCATGACTTCTGTCTTAGCCTTGGCCGGTTCTCCATCAATTGGGCTTTGCATCGTAAAATCCGAATGACGTTCCAGGGTGGACCATATGCGTTCAGAAAGGTCACCGTCTATTTTTACTTCTTCCGATGATTTGCGTATAGTCAGTTCTTTCGGATCAAAATTAACACCGGGGTCCTGACAAAGCATGTCAAAAGGAATGGAGGCTAGCATCAAAATAAGCCACACTGACAATGAGCAGGCCTGAAGGGATTTCATAGCAGTTAGTTATAATGCCTGCTCAAGATCGTAAATTATATCCGAAATTTCTTCTATTCCTACAGATACCCGGACCAAACCATCTGTAATGCCATTTTCTTCACGGAGTTGTCGGTCTACATTTAGATGCGAACTGGTCGCCGGATGCAATACAAGCGTGTCCACATCTCCAAGAGTAGGAGCGAGCGAACAAAATGTGAGTTTATTCATAAATTGAATTGCAGCTTCCATTCCAGCTTTGATTTCGAAGCTAAGCATACCACCAAACCCTTTCATTTGCGATTTGGCAAGTTCGTGGTCGGGATGAGAGGTTAAGCCGTTGTAGTTTACATGACCAACTTTAGCATGAGACTCTAAAAACTCGGCAAGAGTCTGAGCATTGCTGCAATGCCTTTCCATACGAAGAGAAAGCGTTTTTATTCCATTGTTGATAAGCCATGCGTCCCATGGATTGCAATTCGTGCCAGCCAACTTAAGGGTTGTCCAAATGCTTTTTTTGTATTCTTCACGATGCCCTATGATGACTCCCGCAATTGAATTGCCGTGCCCATTGATGTATTTGGTCGTACTATGAATCACAAAATCGATGCCCATAGCCAGAGGTTGCTGGATAAGTGGAGTGCAGAATGTATTGTCTATGGCTGTCAGTATGTTTTTATGTTTTGCCAATTCTGCCAACCACTTGATATCTATACACGCCAGAGTAGGGTTGGCAGGAGTTTCCAGATAGATCATTTTAATGGCAGGATTGGAATCTAGTATCTTTTCAACTGCATCTTTGTCTTTAAGATTGGTAAATATGGGTTCTATGCCTACATTGCCCAGAACTTTGATAAAGAGCTCCGTAGTGCCACCATAGAGGTTGCCTTGAGTCAATACTTTATCGCCAGATTTCAAAGTGCCCAGCATTAAAGTGCTGATAGCGCTCATGCCCGAGCTGGTCAGGTATCCATAGGCTTCGAGGCCAGTATCAAATGCTTCCAGATGAGCAAGTTTGTTGGCGACCGTATCTACGGTAGGGTTCCCATATCTGCTGTATACATGTCCGGAAGCCTTTCCGGTAAATATATCGATCCCATCTTCCAATTTTTCAAAATCGAATGAAGACGTAGCATAAATGGGAAGTTGATGAGGTTTGGTCGTTTCATTGCGTTGATATTCTTTTACACACAGCGACTGAAAAGATATTTTCCTGGACATGTTCTACAAATCTTTAATGTGGAGTGAAAATAGAATTATGATTTTAAATTCAAATGATATTCTCAATAAAGGTAAAGGAATTGTACCTCAACAAGGCAATCGTGCAGTTGGTTTTGAAGAACGGAAGAGTGAAGGGATTAAAAAAAGAAATTGCCGGCAACTTTATGCCGGCAATTATCGAAAAAGCATGAAAAAACTATCTACTATCTTAATCTTTTCGTGAATAAAAAAACAGACTCAAACCAAAAAATCCGTCTCCATCATATTCACACTATATAGATGAATAAAAAGGCCATTTTGTTATCCAAATTTTGTTAAAGATTTACTAAAGGATATTAAGAGAATGTTTAACTCTATATTTTCAAGCAAAACACAGTACATCCACTTCCAAAAGAAGATCAAATTTTAATTCCTTGAATCTTTTCATTCCATCAACATCACACAGGAGAACTCTCTCCACTTCCTCGATTAGGGTTTTGGATTTACAACCCTGGGACTTTGTTCACCGAAATGTTCCCGAAACTTTTCAATTTCATCAATTTCTCGGCTTCACTCTGAAGAACAGATATTTTATCAATTTGACCTTCATTTCTTCTACCTTCCCCGCTGCGTCACTTTCTTATTAAATTCTGCCGATACGATGTCTTTATCCTTGTGCAGCATGTCCAGAAATGTATCCGGGTTGATTGTACTTATGTCATAACCGATGAGATAGTATTCTAGATTAGGAGCTATTTTTTTGATCAATCGAACTCTATACTCACCTTTTGAATCCAACCATTTGGTTAGCAGGAGTCCTTTTCTAGGTTCGATGATGATTTCGTTATAAATGTAATCGGGTTCTTGTTTTTTGTTTTTATTCAGTTCCTCTGCGCTTTTCACCAACGACCAATTTTTATTATCTGCAATCTTCTCCAACATGAATTGAGCCTGCATAAGGTCTTCTGGTCGATCTTCTTTTCCGGAAACTATGCGAAATATCTCTCCATTGTGATATCCAATTTTGATAAGGGGCAAATCTGGAATATTGCTTCCAAATTCATCTGGATAAGAGTCAAAGTTCAATTTTTTAAACGATTTTTCGAGTTTATTGAAATCATCTTTTGAAATGGTCTTTTCGTATAGGCCAATT
>JBCCVV010000206.1:0-12019 GCA_039194925.1 Bacteroidota bacterium | reverse complement strand
CGTCGAGCCAATGCTTTGCCTTCCGCTTCCTTCAGCTAATACCTCACGATATCAACCTTGCAGTTCGGCTAATACTTCCCCTTGTCGGGCGTATAAGGGACTTGAACCCTCAAGTGTGTGCGACATGCCAGGCGCACCAATCAAAACAGAGCAGGGAACGACTCCCAAACAGTTAAAGGAAACCCAATTGAGATACAGTTCAGATTTATAAATGTGAACTGCAAAAGACGATTTGTACGGGTTAAAAGGGGCTATCCTGTTTAGTTTTAACAAGTTAAATTCAATAATTAGCCAGTAAATGACTTGTGTACGAGATAGTTTTTTAATAATAACATTGACCCATTTACCTTATTAAAAATGGCTGGTAAATCGAGTTAAAAGGGGTTAAATGTAATTCTTTGTTTGGTTGGATATATAATGATTCACCAATGAAAGTGGACGAACAACCTCATTAACCTAAAGACATAAATGCTTGTATGAAAAACACTATTATCAAATAACAAACAATAAATTAGTCTATGAAAGGTTTATCAGAAAAGGCAACAAATTTTATCTATAAAAACAAGATAAGGTATGTTTTATATGTAGGGATATATTTGTTTGCAACTTCTCTTCTGCATGGACAAGCAGACCAATTGCATGTATTGAGCCGATTGGATCACGAGATTCGATCTTTTGATTTATCTGACCCTGATTGGACTAGCGGATTGCTTGAAAAAAAAGGAGAAAGTTTGACCAACACCTTCGCAATGGCATCCGACGGTCAGAATCTGTATTGGATGGAAAGTCTAACGCATTGTTTCTTTAAAGGAGGGGCTTATAATGCGCAGTCCATACCCATCTTTGCGGATACCAACCAGCTTGTAGTGGATATAGAGGTAGATGCATTGAATGGACATTTATATTGGTTGGATCATTGTAAAGGAGGAATTTGGCGCTCTGATTTAGATGGTGGATCTACCGTACAAATTGTGAGCGATAGCATCAAACAGCCAATAGCCTTGGCCATCAATGCAGAAGAAGATTTGTTATTTTGGACAGATCTTGCTTTAAAAAGAACCTTTTCATCGGATTTGCGGGGACAAAACATTCAAACTATATGTTCCACATCGTCACACCTGGCTCTTCGTCTTTTTGCGGATAAAAAAAACCACCGGCTATATTTTACAAATAATGAACTTGGCCAAATTGGACGGATTAACTTCAATGGTGATGATATGGAGATTTTGTACGAAGCCAGTGAAGATGAAGCCCCTTTTGGCCTGTTTGTCGATTCGGAGATGGGCCATATTTATTGGACAGATTACCTGCTGGGTGAAGTTCGACGCATGAAGCTCGATGGAACTGAAATACAGACCTTGGTCTCTGGATTAAATGAGCCTTTGGATTTAGTTTCACTCGAAAAAGAGGAGACTCTCAAAGAAGAAAAGCTTCGGCCGCAAGACAAAAAAATGGCTTCGCAGATGAGTATCTTCCCTAATCCTTCTTACGGCTTGGTAACCATTCAACTTAGTCAAACCTTCGGTTCTGCCCGCTTACAGATCTATGATACGAAAGGTCTTCAATTACTTGATGTACCTATCTCTACTGGAAGCCATCAATTGGATGCCTCGGATTGGCATGCTGGTAGATATATTTGCCGGATCAAGTCTGGAGAGCAGCTCCTGGAACAATCCTTCATCTTACTAAAATAACTCCATTTAAATATTTGACTATACGTACTAAGGCGTGCTATATCTAGTCACCTCAGCAACTCTAAATGTACTTTCTTCCTTCTGGCAGAAAATGATAAAGTGGTATGGTCACATTTCTTGATGAGGTCCTAAATGCTATTGTATTTATCACAAAACATTGATCAACGTTATACAAATCTTCACAATTTTTTACAATGAAAAAATTTACTCCCTTACTAAATTCTCGGTTACTCAATTCTTTATTGGTTGTTTATTTTACGGTATTCTCATTTTGCTTATTTGCACAGCCCGGGCCTTCAGATACAGATCCTTCATTGAGTTTGCTCCCTCCTTCGCCTACGGCGGCTGCCCTGAATAAGTACATTGATTTTCCCGTTGACTATCACAGTGGCAGCGCACAGATTAACATTCCCATTCACAATTTAGGAGGACGAGGACTTAGTGTTCCCATTTCTCTATCCTATCACAGTGGAGGGGTGAAGATAGACGAGGTTTCTTCGACCACTGGTCTGGGATGGAGCCTTAATGCCGGAGGTATGGTTTCTCGAACTGTTGTAGGAAAAGCAGATGAGCGCCCCGATGGATTTTTGCAGCGAGGATCACAGATCCCCTACCCCATTGACCCCTCCACCAATTTGACAGCCCTCCAAGAGTTTGCTGAAGGGCGGTGGGACGGACAGTCAGATGTATTCCACTTTAGCGCTGGTAGCTACTCCGGCAAATTTGTCATTGAATCTCCCGATGTAGTACGCCTCATTCCTCATCAAGATCTTAAGGTGGAATACAGCATTTGCAATACCTGTAGCTTTCCACTGAATGGATCAATTATTCAGTTTACCATTACCACTCCTGACGGGATGATCTACACGTTTGGCACGGAAGAAGCCGTAGAATATTCGGAGACATCATCGTATTCACTGAGCGGGGGAAACGGAGCCTGTAATGTAAAGAATTATGATCTTCCAGCAGTGACTGGCTGGTATCTCAAAAAAATTCAGAACCCTATTACGAATGATGAAATTAATTTTCACTATTCTGCCAATGGTATTAATTATGATTTAAGTTATAATGAAACTTTTGTATTTCCCTGGTCGAATATAGTGCCTTCCGGCTGTGGAAACGCTCATAGCACAACTTCCTGTATTACCAATAAAACGGATCATGGCGTGATGTTGGATTCCATCGTGGCGCAAGATGGCCGGGTGCATTTCATCAATGGTCATGGACGAAGTGATATTGGAGTCACTGGATCGGGAGGAAATAGCCGGATTCAGGAAATTCATCTCAAAGGTCGAACAGGTGGGTTGCTAAAGAAATTTCAATTGGTACAAAACTTTGTCTTATCTCCAGGCACCACACCAAGTAATAAAACACATTCTCGCTATCGTATGTATCTGGATGAACTGAAAGAATATGGTGCAGATCATAGCTTTATCAAGAATTACAAATTTGACTACTATCAGCGCGATCAACTCCCTGCAAGGTTGTCGCACAATAAAGATCATTGGGGGTATTACAATGGGGCATCCAATAGTCAGTCCACGCCTTTGCCATTGACAAATCTGTATCTACTCAACCGATTGCAAAATCTTTTTCCTTCGTTTGTTCCCGCCAATCGAGAAGCAGATGAAAGCAAATCCTACTTTGGAAATCTGTCTCGTTTGACCTATCCAACGGGTGGGACAGTAGATTATACGTACGAAGGAAATATGGTCGCGGTTTGCAATGATGTCATTACAAAAGAAAGTGTGGTTGATTCTCGTTTTGCACAATGGACTTCTAGCAATGGAGGAGAGACTAATACGCATGATTTTACTATTGATCACGATCAGTTGGTCAATGTTGATTATGATGTTCGACAAATTGGCTTTTATACAAATGGAGCCTCTGCACGTTTGATCAATTTGTCAAATGGAATAGAACTTATTCGGATTGCGGGTAGCTTGCAATATCTTCCTCCCTTGGATCATATTGGAACACAACCCATTTGGTTGACAGCCGGTGATTACCGAATCATCGTAGAAGCCAAACGCGGACCGGATGCATCACTTCCCTATCCGTTCAATACCGAACCAGAACATGCAAATATGATTGTTCGGCACCTTCGTAATGTGAGTAATTTCCTAACGAATGAACTGGTCGGAGGGGTTCGTATACAACAAATAAATATCGATGATGGCGACACTGATGGAACGAATACCATCATCAAAAAGATGGTTTACAGCGAACAAGATGCAGCAGGTTGTGATCGTTCAACAGGTGTCTTTGTCGGACAAATGCCGCAGTACATGACTTCTGATATCAGCATTGCCGAAAACGGCACCCCTTGTGATTTTAATGAATGCCGATACACCCGTATTAGCTCTTCCTCCATAAATTCCTTGACTCGTCAGTCGGGACAAATCGTATCTTATCGGAAGGTATGGGAGAAACAAGGAGTCAATGCAGAGAATGGAAAACGATATTTTCGATATGACATAATAAAAGACTCAAATTCAGAACGAGGCTTGAATGCGGAGAATTATCACTTGAACAGCCTTTCGACGGATCGCTCTTATATGAGTGGCAAACTGGTAGAGGAAACTTTATTAAGTCAGGCTGGTGATACTGTTTCTAAACGGATGTTGGAATATGAATTATATGAAACAGTGAACCAACATTCGGTGAGGAATATGCATGCAAAAAAACTGTTTAGTTTGCCTTGTACACAGGCTTCTTCCTATACCTGTGATGGCATTAATGAGGAAGGAGAAGAATACTATTTTGAAATCAATCGTTGTGATTATGACTTTTTGAATGGTTATCTTATTTGCGATACGTTCTACAATGCTTGCTGGAATAAACCTGCTGGTTTCGTTATTAATGACTTGAGTTCTCTGGATGAATACACGGCAGAATGGTACCAACACGTTTCTCAATGGGTCTATCTTAAAAAAGAAACCAGTCGACAATATGCACTAGACAGTTCTGGAGATTATGTAGAGACCGTGACAAATTATGGATACGATTTACCCGCTGGCCGGCATACATTTCCAACTGAAGTCCAAATGCTCAATAGCGACGGAAAGATTACCAAAACCATTAATCGCTATGCTCCTCAACTATCCGGTAACACGATTCAAAATATTAAAGATTGGCATATTATTTCCAGCCCGATTGAAACAGAAATACGGGTAGACAATGTTATTATTGGAGGGCAACGTAAAAGCTTTGCCAGCTATTTCAATGAAGTTCCGGTTAACTTCGTCGATCCTAATGAGCCAGTCAAGCTACATACCATTGCCATCCGTCAAGTGAGTTGGTCCGAGACTGGTGATTTGATCGACGATGGCTGGGTAGTTCAAGACTCCATTGGTCGCTATGATCAGGCCTCAGGATATCCTTCAGAGGTATATCGACGGGGATGGTCGGCAGATAAATACACCTGGGTAGATGGTTGGATGACGAAACGACAATTTGAGGATTTTACCTGGTTGTATCAATACGATGCCAATTCTGGGTTGATGACTCAAGCTACCGATTTGGATGGACAAAAAGTTGATTATACCTATGATGTCGCACAGCGACTTCGAACAGTGACCAGTAGAGAAGGAAATGTGCAGCTGACTTACGATTATCACTATCAGCAAGGCAATGATGATCGCAACTATGTAAAAGTCCATACTGACTTTGCAGCAGCATTATATAGTAATTATCGTTGGGATGAACAGATTGAATATTTGGATGGACTGGGACGTTCGGTTCAGTCTATTGATAGAGGACATTCACCTGCACTTCGAGATGTTATCGTGAGTACAGAATACGATGCTTTTGGTCGACCTTATAAGGTATATGAAAAATATGAATCGCCTTATCAGGATGGTCGTTATTATGCTCCACCGACTGGCACTCCTTTCCAGTTGACTGAATTTTACGCCAATCCATTGAATCAGGTTCATAAGATAACGCCACCGGAATGGTACGCCACTGAGTTTTTGTACCAGACCAATGCTGCCAATGAGGTTGCAAAGCTGGACGCAAACGGTGGATACTATGCTGCCAATAGCTTGCTCAAGCAAACTGTCATTGACCCACAAGGCAAACAGACTATATCCTACACAGATCGAAAAGGGCGTCAATTATTGAATAGCCGGTTGGATGTGAACGGGACACAAACAGCGGATACCTATTCTATCTTTGATGACAAGGACCGCCTTAAAACAGTAGTGCCGCCCGGAGCCAGTCTGAGTAGCAGTGGCCTTATTTATGAATACCTCTATGATAGTCGTGATAGAATGATTAAGAAAAAAGTTCCAGATACAGAAGCGGTTGAAATGAGATACAACAAGAGAGATTTACTCGTACTTAGTCAGGATACTTTTTTACGGGCCAATGGTATACCCAAGTGGATGTTGACCAAGTACGATGATTTTGGTCGGGTGACTCAAACTGGTTTTTACGAAGGAGCTGACCCTAATCCCAATCAAACGCTCGCTTTTAGTGAATTGTTGACAGAGAATTGTTACGATGGTCAAATATGTAATGGTCAGACCAATAATTCTCCCTGGTATAAAGGAAAGTTAAGAGAATCAAAGGTAAAAGTGCTGGATAACTCAAATACCTGGTTGATCAAGCGCTATGATTACGACAGATATGGAAGGGTTGAAACTCTCCACGGCAACCATCATTTACAAAAATGGAGTTACTATGCTTCTTTCCATCTTTACAACTATGACTTTGGAGACAATGTCACCAAGGAAATCCATCGCCACCGTGATGCCAACAGTATATATCGCTATCATTACACATTGAATGACTATGATTACTCTGGCAGACATGTAAAACAGCGGTATCGATATGGACATACTTCCCATTTTACTACTATTTGTATAAACTCCTATACACATAAAGATCAATTGAAATACAAGCGGTTGGGTGGCAACTTACAGCAAGTAGATTTTAGCTATAATGCACAGGGCTGGCTGGAACGTTTGAATAGTTCCGTGCTGGGAGGTACAAATGTTCCAATGGCGAGTGGCTGTACCACTCCTGACATAGTGCCCGGCAACAGCAGTAATTTTCAAGAAAACGATCTGTTCTTTCTAGAACTGAAATACGATCAGCTACAGCCCGGACTAGCGGGCACTGCTCAGCGCAATGGCAACATCTCACAGGCGGTATGGAGAGTACGTGGACGTGAACGCCAGGCCTATGCCTACTACTACGACTTTCTGGATCGTCTGACAACTGCCAACTACAAAAATCTGAATGAAAATAACAGTGTAAGCAGCAGTAATCTATTTACAATGCATGCCAGCTACGATGCACGAGGCAATATCTTAAGCCTGGACCGCAATGGGTATAAAGAATGGAATGGTTGTCATTATTATTATGAGGCCGATAAGTTGGCCTATACCTATGAATCAGGCACAAACAAGCTACAAAGCATATCCGACAATGCGCATCATTTTGCAGCGGAGGAATTATTCAAGGCCAATCCGAATGCAGGCAACTACATTCACGATGGCTCCGGCAACCTGACCTACGATCCGCACAAAGAGATGACGATTGCCTATAATCACCTGCATTTACCGGAGCATATTCAGTTCAATGGCACTCAAAAGGAAATCTTTTTCCTTTACGACGCCAATGGAACCAAGCTTCGAAAAACGGTGAAAGACAATGGTCAGGTCCTATATACCCAGGATTACATAGAAGGCATTGAATACCGCAATCAAGTTGTGGAAGCCGTCTATCATGCGGAGGGGCGACTTTACAATCAGGGAGTCGACCAGGGCACGATCGATTTTCGATATGAATATGCGATAAAGGACCATCTGGGTAATATCCGCCTGATGTTCACCGACAAAGATGGAGACAATATCATTGAACAGACTGCAGATCCCGCCACTAGTGAAATATTGCAGGAAAATCATTATTATCCGTTTGGTATGAAAATGGAAGGAGTATGGATGAATGATGCAGGCAGCTTGAATCGCTATGGGTATAATGGGAAGGAGTTGAATGATGATTTTGGATTGGAGTGGAGTGATTATGGCTTCCGTTTTTACGATCCAGCTATAGGAAGATTTACTGGTGTTGACCCGATCTCAGACCAGTTTCCACACGTCTCTACGTATAATTATGCGGAGAATGAACCCATAGCTAATATTGATTTATGGGGATTACAAAAATACTTTGCGGCGAATGCAGATTTTATTACTAAAAATGGGGATGATGAAAAAAATAGAGTTCTACCAGTTAAAAAAGTCACCCGAGAAAATATTGACCTGGGTAATACCTTTAAGGCAGAATTTCTTACTCAAAATGAGGATAATGAAATAATTCAAGTTACAGATATTCTAACTGCCACTCCAGAAAATAATAATCGAGGCAAGACCCCTAAAGTTATTTTGGATGCTTTCATAGGTAAAAAAGAAAATATGCCTGGAATTTTTGTCAAATCAAAAATCTCTGAGGATGAAATTTTTGTATCTGAACGGGGAATAGAAACTATCAAGTTATCTCCTCTATCAGCCTTAAAACTAATGAATAAAAATACAGGGCAAGAGTCTAATGATCGACCTAAAGTGGATTTTACTATTGAATATAATGTAGAAATAAATAGAGCAAGGTTCGGCATTGAGCTTAATTTTGGTTCTAACTAAAATATTTGTTCGTGTGTCCAAATAATGCTTCGAATAAAGGATACTCGTTATTTGAAGTCATCAACTTCAAAGTGATATTATTACCACAGGATTAAGATAAGTTAAAGTATATAGCCTCAGAGTAATCTGGGGCTATTTACATACAATAACGAGAAGTAAGGTAACACTACTATTTTCTACCAATATGAATCTCCAGAATTGGTAATAACTACTGTAACCTTACTAAAATCAAGACAGTTTATAATTTTAGTAAGGTTACATCTAAACATTCCCCTACATATGATTTCTAGGGTATCAAACAGCCATTTCAACACCCCTTATTCAAAGTTTTTAAAAGAGAGCAGTGTAGAAAAAGTGAAGCTGTTCATTCTAAAAATACAAAGATTATACTAAAGAAGCGATAGGCAGAGAATGTGGATTCAAGGCAAAATATCCTTTTTCACTTCACTCAAAACGGTGATGCGGATCACTCCCAAACAATTTAAAGAAAGTCATTGAGATCCAGTTCAGATTTATAAATGTGAACTGCAAAAGACGATTTGTACGGGTAAAAAAGGGGGTATTCTGTTTAGTTTTAGAGCGTTAAGTTCAATTGATTGTAAATGACTTGTGTAGTTTATTTATTCGACCAAAAAAAATCAAACGAAATGCTTTGAGTTATTAAAATTTAGTGAATGGCGCATATTGACAAAATCAGGAAATTATCGGTTACCAAACCATAAAGTGATTTAGATACATATTGAATGTACCCCTAAAAATGGATTGTGGATTTAGAAAGAATAAGATTTTACTATTTCCTACCATTCAAAGTAAGAACAGATGTCATTATCAAAATAGAAAAAATCATAGGAGTACGCTGAAAATCCAAGAATAGAGTAAGCAATAATATTCAATTATTTACTTATGAATAAATTAATAAAACGTTTTTCTAATTATGCCATTTCAAAAAAGCATACACTTAATATTCTAGGGGGTGCTATAGGAGGTAATTATGTCTGCGCAGCTTGTGGAGGAGGTTATGTACGATGTCCGCATGCTTGTATTCATGTAACATGTTCGTATAAAGTTTTTGGATTTGAATGTGGAAGTTTAAGCACAGGAGCCATATAGCTGATTAGGCTCAATTATATTCTGAATAGTATTTTTTGTTTTGAAAACCCTGGTTACCAATGCTTTTGCAATCATTAAATTTTTAAATAAAGGGAGTACGCTGAAAATCCCAAATAGAGTAAGCATTACTTATAAAATTAAATAGTATGAATAATTTAATGAATCGTTTTTCTAAGTACGCCATTTCTAAAAAGCACACTTTAAATGTAATTGGAGGTTATCAAGGAAGTGCCGATTCTCAAGAATGTCCCACTTGTAGTCGTGACACTAATGTTACCTGCGTTCATGGATGCGGCATGTCTTACCGATGTCCTGATGATCTTACGAGAACTTATATGAAGTGTAAAACAATGAGTGTCGGTAGTGGAGGAGGATTCTAGTATTACTCGATAAATGGATAATACTAAATCTCCTTTTTAGTAAAATTAGAATAATTGTGTAATCAATACGAGAGTAAGGATTACACAATTTTGAAGTCGTTTAAAAAAAATAATGTTAATTCCTTTGCAAGCCATTGATCCTCAACTTTTCAGTTTTTTTTGTCTCCAACGATTTTGCTTTATCGAGAGCTACTGCTATGAATTTCAAAATGCCTGTCCAGCAGAATCGGCGGGAAGCTTCAATTTGATAATCTAGCACTTGTAAATCATGTTAACATACGCTTTTAGACGACTTCATTCTATTTTGGTTTATAGCCATTAAAATTTATAAACCCCATAAACATAATTGATCAAATCGATTAACCATGTTTCCTCACTATAAACTCCAAGAGTATTTCTATGAATAAAAAAAGATTTGATGATATAATAGATTATTGGTTAAAAACTCATTTTGGAATATCATATGGTAAGTTTTTAATTTATAAACTTTCCAGCGAACAATCCTTCTTAAATATTTTTGATTTACTATTTGCACTTTTCAAAGAAATCAATCTAAAGCATATTGTCGTAAGTGCTAAAACCTTACCGAAAGAGGAGTTTAAACACATACCTTTCCCCGCGTTGATAATCAATTATCAAATGGAAGATGAAACTCCAGTTTTAGGTAAAGTCGAGCTCATAGATCATGAGAAAATGCTTGGCTCAAGAGATCGTTTTTTAGTTGTCATTGCAGAAAAATCAAAATCTAATTCTATTGCATTAAAGGATATTTATCTCGGGGCAATTAGAAATTTTAAGAAAGAATTGCTGGTCGGTATATTTTCAATACTCCTTGTGATAGGTTCAATCTTTGATTTTTTTCAATTGCACGGACAAATTATTTATTGTTTATGTTTATTTGGATTATATATTTCACATGATCTTTTGGATGAAGAGAATGAATTACAAAATAAAGGATCTTTAGTACGCAAAATTTGTGGAGGAGGCAATGCAAATCCCATCTCCGATTGTAAAAAGCTATCCGGTCAATCTTCTAAAGTTTTTAATTATTTAGAATGGTCTGAAATCGGAATATTTTACTTCCTTGGCATTATACTAAACATTGTAGTAATAGCATCTGGTGAATTCTATTTCTTAATGTACTACCTCGTTTTGAGTACTTCATTTCTTGGCATATTATTTTCATTTTACTCGCTATATCAACAAGTTAAGTTGAAGCTGTTTTGTAAAATATGCTCCATAATAATACTTGTTTTTTACGCAGTTTTTGGAATTTCATACGTAGTACTCTCCGAACTTGCCTTTGATTTTCAATTTGACAACAGACTAATATTTCCAATTCTTGCAATAGGACTATATTTTTTATTGAGTTTGGCTTATGTGCTACTCACAAAAGGTTGGAATTCAGTGAAGCAGAACTATAGTTATACTAGAAAAAGATTAATGGAATTTTATACCGATTCTGAAGTATTTGCGAGGATAAACGACTTTAGGATGCGAGAAGATGATTTGAGTTTTCTGAATGATAACACTTCAATACTTCATTCCTCAGCGGAAAGTGATAATACATTGACTGCTTTTGTATGTACACATTGTCCATATTGCAACCAAACTTTAAAGGAAATAAATGAAAATCTTGTGGGATCAAATATTGAGATACGCATTGCCCATATACCCACTCAAATAGGTTATCAAACTGAAGAGGATGCTATCCTTCATGCAGGAGTCATGATCGCAGTGTTAGAAACGTATGGAATAGAACGCTATGTAGATTTATTTGAATTCAATCAAAAAGTTAATTCTGACTCAGAGATAGTTCTTAACGAGATTAATACAAACTATCCAGTTGAAGCCGATTTAGTAAATGATTCTATTATAGCAGCAACAAATATTCTTAAAATCACTAAGGCAAATGATCTAAAGAGATATCCTACTTTAATGTTGAATGATATAGTTATTTCCAGCCTGTACCCTTTGGAGGCACTAAGTCTTCATATTTAACTCTTTAAGCACTGCGCTAAAGTGTGCTAGTGTTCCCAAATCCAACTTGCGTAAAAATATTCAATTTAAAAGTCAATTGCTTCTATAAAAACGGATACAAACATCATCAATGACGCTTAACCAGAGAACCTCTGTTTTTTTATTCGAGACATTAACCTAAGAGGATCTCATATTAGAAATATTTAAT
>JBCCVV010000205.1:0-12070 GCA_039194925.1 Bacteroidota bacterium | reverse complement strand
TATAATTCACTGGTATCCTCTTCAGAAGATGATAATACAGTTGATGAAGAGCCATTGGATATAGAATATTTTGAAGCGACAAATACCGATCTGGATTTAAGTATTGATGCATCGGGCGATGTTTTAAGATTAGAATATACCCTGAATAGAACGCTCAAGAATGGAGTGACTTTAGAACAACTGCATAGGTATATCGATTTATTTTTATCAGCATATGCAGTAAATTCTCAAACAAAAATTGATGACATTGATTATTTGACTCCACTTGAAAGACAAACGATCCTGCATGAATTCAATAAGCCTGATCAGGAACTCCCGAATGACAATACCTTTATTGGTCTTTTCGAAGAGACTGTGAACGTCTATCCCGAAAATATTGCACTAGTAGATGGAAGTGATACGTGGACCTATGCAGAATTAGATAAGATCGCAAACCAATTGGCAAATTTCTTAACAGGAGAATATCAACTAAAGGCATCAAGTGTGACAGGGATTTCTCTACCTGCTGGTCAATACGGGATTGTTTCAATATTAGCGATACTGAAAATGGGAAGAACCTACCTGCCGATTGATACCAGTTTTTCACAGGAACGTAAATCGTATATCATTCAGGATAGTAGTTGTGATTTCGTGATCGAAGAAGAAACGATTCAAACGTTCTTAAGCAATAGAGAAAATATAGATTCGCAATTTCAGAATGCATCTCATCTAAACGATAGAGCGTATATTCTTTATACATCTGGTTCAACAGGGAAGCCTAAAGGAGTACCGATTAGCCATTTGTCTTTGGTTGATTATTGCTACACGTATAAGGATATCGTCAACTTGACAAGTGAGGATCGGGTATTGCAAAAAACAACTTTGTCTTTTGATGTTTCCGTCGAAGAGATATTTCCAACTTTGGCAGTTGGAGCGGGTTTGGTGATTAGCCAAAACAGAATGGATTTTAAAGCAGTTTTTGAAGAGTGTATTAAATATAATGTTACTGTAGTATCCACAAACCCATTCTTTGTTCAATATATCAATGAGAACTGTGATGTAGAGCGTACGGCATTAAGAGTAATTGTTAGCGGAGGAGATACGTTGCAATCCAAGTATATTGACAAGATCTGGCAACAAGTAGATATTTACAATGGTTATGGCCCAACAGAAAGTACTGTCTGTGCAACCTATTATAAAGTTGAACATTTAGGAGCGTCGGTACCCATCGGTAAGTCGATCAGGAATAGACAAGTATATATTATGTCTCCTTCTTCCGACAATTTAATGCCAATAGGTTTAGTTGGGGAAATATGTATTGCTGGAAAAGGATTGACAGAAGGCTACCTGAATAATGAAAAGCAAACTGCTGCCAAATTCTTCAACAATCCATTTAATAGCTTAGGAAAACTATATCGAACTGGTGATCTAGGCAAATGGCTGCCAGATGGCAATATAGAGTTTTTAGGAAGAAATGATTATCAAGTAAATATTAGAGGTAAACGAATTGAACTCGAGGAAATAGAGGTTTGTATTTTGAAAACTGGATTGGTGTCAAGTGCGGGAGTTGTTGTTGTGGGGGATACAGATAACAAATCACTGGTTGCCTATATAGTGCCAAAGTCAACTTACGAAAAATCGGCTTTGGTCAAATCCTTGGCAAGCTTTTTACCTCAATATATGATTCCCGGTTACTTTATAGAACAAGAAGAACTTCCTATCACTCTAAACGGGAAAATTGATAGAAAGAAATTAGCGGCAATTGAGTTTAATGTAGAAGAGTTTAGGTCAAAAGATCAGATAATGCCAAGGACTGCATTGGAGAAGAAGCTCGCTGACATATGGAAGGAGATTCTCGGACTAGATGTAATTGGGATACACGACAACTTTTTTGAGATCGGTGGCAACTCGATATTAGTAATGCAGTTGAAGTACCAATTAGAAAATCGATTTTCTACACAAATTGAAATTGTGAGCTTGTTTGAACACTTTACAATTGAGTCACAGGCCTTAATTGTCAGCTCTAATCATAAGGAAAATAGTTCTTCAACTCAAAAAGAAGAGATCACCGAAATTAAATTTTAAATCTCACCTGACAACTTCAATACCTGTGAATCAACAATAATCTAAAATACCAATCGATATGAATCAATCAGTAGCAATTATAGGAGCCTCATTTGATTTGCCTCAAATTAAATCCTGGTTAGACCTTAAAAATTCTTTATCGGACAAGTCTTCTTTCATTGGTGAAATGCCCGCAAATCGATTAAAAGATCTGGAAGAGGCATTTGGTTTTACAGATATGGCCAAAGCGGGTTATATAAGCCAGGTAGATCAGTTTGACAATGAATACTTTGGGTTTACAAAAAGAGAATCCTTAAAATTATCGCCAGAGCAACGCATATTTTTGTCTCATGGTGTTAGAGCATTGTACAATGCAGGATATTCTAAAAAGAAGATAGAAGGGACCGGCACCGGTGTATTTTATGTTACTTCTCCGTCCGCTTACTACAACCTGGCCGAGGTATCTGATATTACATTTAGTGATTTTGATTTTATTGAAGGAATAGAAGGAACCAGACTTGCTCAATACCTTGATTTGCGGGGCCCAGTTGTTGCAATTGATACTACCTGTTCCTCTTCTCTGGTGGCCATTAATGCTGCCAGACAAAGTTTGAATAGCCATGAATGCGATGTTGCGTTGGTTGGTGGGGTCAATATACTCACTTTGACAAAAAGAGATGCTGAGGGCAATGTTGTGCATTCACCAAGCGAATATTGTAAACCCTTCGATGATGGTGCTGATGGTATGATGAATGGAGAGGGTGTTATATTTTTTGTTTTGAAAAGGTACGAGCAAGCGTTGATTGATGGAGATCCTATTCTGGCCGAAATTAAAGGTGTTGGGATCAATCATGGTGGCCGGCGGATCTCTAGTTTGACAGCTCCTGATGCCGAGGCGCAAAAAGACGTTTTGGTAAAAGCATGGAAAAATGCAGGAGTATCCCTCGGGGATGTTAAATACATAGAGGCACATGGAACCGGTACTATTCTGGGAGATCCCATAGAAATGGAGGGTTTGAAACGAGCGATATCAGAAGCTAATCATTCTGGCGAAGTTATTGATATCGCCATTAGTTCTGTCAAAGGTCAAATCGGGCACTTAGATAAACTTAGTGGTTTGGTAGGATTGCTAAGAGTAGTAGCAGCTTTGAATTTTAGAAAAGTGCCTGTACAAGCTAATTTCTCAAAGTTGAATGAACATATTAATCTAAGTAATACAGGTTTATATATTTCTGAGCAATCCAAAGATTGGAATTCAGACAATTCCGAACGTGTAAGTGGAGTCAGTAGTTTTGGTATGACTGGTACAAATGTACATTTGGTTGTCGCTCAGAAAGAATCCGAAATAAGCCAAAGCCAGAATAACGAGTTTCACTACTTTCAAATAAGTCATACAGATAAAGAAGGACTAGAGGGATTTATAGAACAATTATGTCAAAGTATAAATCAAATCGATAGCCTTGAAGGTATCAATGCAATAGGAACTAAGCTCAATCGAGTTTTTCAACTTGATAATCATAATCAGAGTTTCATCTACAATTCGAAAGCATCATTGCTGGACGCTTTAAGAAAACCGCAACCATTATCTGCTACAAAAGAATTTCTTTTATTAGACTTGGATATTGTTAATTATGCAAAGGAAACAGTTCAGAAAATATTCCTGGAAAATACCTTAATCAAAGAAAAATGGGATGAGTTCGTTCATGTCAGCCTTGATGAATTACCAGACTCGTATCGATTAAACATCCTTTTTCAATATACAGTTTATAAGTATTTATTCGATTTGCTGGGTAGTCAATTGACTTTTATCACTACTAAAGAAGATAGTGTTTGTAATTTACTGATCAAGTCGAAGGTTACTGTAGATGAGGTCATCAACCAACCTTTAGATAGCTTTTCAGGAAATAAATCATTTGATGAAAAAGCATTTAAAGATTTTCTTATGAAAAAATATGCTTCCCAGAGCTTTGTAATAATTGATTTTTCAAATGAAGATAAATCACGTTTTAAAGAATTGAGTTTGGCATTGACTGTAATTGACGGTAGAATGAAAAACACCGACAGGTTCAACTTGTATTCTGATGTATTATCCCTTGGAACCAACCCTTTAATAACAAACCTAAATCCTCTGTTTTTATATGATGTGGAACTGCAATATCTAAGACCAAAGCGATTTTGGCCGACAATAACAAAATCAATTCAACCAGATGGACAGGAGAGTGAGACTTCGGCCGAAAGTATAGAGCATATCAGCTACAGTAAAGACGAAATAAAGGCAGAAGTTAAATATATCTGGGAAACAATCCTGGAAATAGAAGGGATTGCTGAAGACGAAGATTTTTTTGATTTAGGTGGAACTTCATTAGAGGCGTTGGATATAGTTGAACATCTTGAAAAGAAAATATCGGGTCTTAAATTGCCACTCGAGGCACTGTATGAATATAATACAATACCTAAACTGGTGGATAGCATTTTATCGAGATTAGATCAAAGTCAAGGTCAGAATCAAACAGCTCCTCCTTCACCTCAAGTCCCAACTGAACTTTCAGCCGAATCAAGAGAACAAGATTACCAGGAATTGATTGCGAGGATTGAGCAATCGAAATTCGGAAAGCATCAACCTGAAAATATATTGATCACAGGAGCTACTGGATTTTTGGGTGGCGAAGTGTTGAAATATCTAAGTTCTCATACATCGGCAAAAATTTATTGCTTAGTTCGAACTCAAGACGGAATGTCTGCAGAAGAAAGATTTCAATCTGTATTCGGCAATACTTTTAAGGAAGAACAAAGAGCGAGTATCCAGATTTTGGAAGGTGACTTGTTAAAGATGGATCTAGGCATTCGATCTTCTCCATCTGATTTTCAAATTGATACGGTATTTCATGTTGCAGGATCACCTAGTTTTACGAGCAGAGAAAAGGCTCATGAGCATATTAATTATGTTGGAACGAAACATATTGTGGATTGGAGTAATCAATACGATATAAGTAATTTGATATATATATCTACGGTTGGAGTCACAGGACAATCGATGCCGGATCATGTCAAAAACTTCTATGAGACAGATTTGGATATAGGTCAGACGTCGGATACTCTTATCCATGCCTCTTCCAAAATAATGGCTGAGACTTACATCAATGAACACTTTGGAAACGCGAGGAAGATATTTCGAATTCCTAATATCGGAGGCCGGTATGCGGATGGAGTATTTACCTCAAATTTAAAGAAAAACCTGATGTGGTTGAGGCTTGATGCCCTGGCGCAACTGGGGTATTATTGTGATGAAATTCTTGATCACTATTCGGGGATATCCTTTTTTCCTGTGGATTTGTTAGCACAGATCATTTGTGAAGCATCCTTGATCGATGATACCGCTTTGAATACCTATCACCTTTCTCAGATTAATGGCTTTTCAATAGGTGAACTGGTGGAAGCATTCAAAATTATCGACTTGAATTCGGAGCAGGTGTCCTATGAGGTGTTTGAAAAGAAGATAAGTGCAACAGCTCTTTCCATGCACGATGTGGGAAAAAGTGTGGTTGCCTATGATTTCAGGGATGAAGCTACAAGTGCAGTGCTCTCTAAAAATCACTTATTCGAACTTATGAATTTCGATAGAAAAGAGTATTTGGAAAAACTAATACAGCAGAATATTGAATTTTTACCCAGTGCTCAGAAGGTCAGCAGAATAAGTTAATTTAAGACGTGCAATGTGTATGACCACAAATCTCAAAAGCTTGAAAGGCTTAAACATAAGCAGCGAGTGCTAGAAATGTGATATAGCCAGCATATTATTCCAAATAAAAAAGCCTATCGGGCTTTCACATTCTAGCCTTGGATTGCAATCCAAGGCTAGAAATTAGACGAAAGTTCATTTTAGCGGTATTTTATACTTCCGCTAAAGCTTCAGCGATACGCAGATGGTCAAAAATGATGACAAAATACATCGTGACGATAGGATTAAACATAGGGCTGATAGTTACCAATATGTTTTTAATCGACTTCATAACCTTAGCGTATAGGAGTATTTCATAAAAGGTGCATTTTGTCATACACACAGTCACGCATACATTGGAAGGTAATGTCACAGTTTTAAAGTAAATTTATTTATTTTTAACTCGTCTAAACGCCATTGGTATATAAATGCGACACGGTATCCTGTTGAGATCAAAGTAAGTTTTAGTATTGATGTTTTAGATGATCAGATTAAAGGGTGTTCTTAAATAATTAAAGTATGTTAAAAAAGTATATTCTCTTAACTATATTTTCTTTTATTTTTATAGGTCAAATAGTTGCACAGAGTACGTATGAGGTTAAAGCAAAAGTGATCAATAAGCAAGGTGAATTGCCTTCAGGGAATGTTATTGCACTGAATCCGGTAGATTCAAGTTTTATCAATGGTGATTTTTTTCTTGATGGTGAATTAATTATCGCTTTAAATCAAAATTCCGTTTTACTGAAAATAACTTCAATTGAATTTAGTGATTACTATTTATCCGTTGAGTATGCGGGTGAGGCATTAATTGACCTTGGAGAGATTGTTGTTAATGATCAAAGCACTTCGTTGGGGACGGTATTGGTTACAGGTAAACGCCCACAGTATATAAGAAAAGGCAACGGGACACTTGAGGTAATTGTAGAAAATACAATGCTTTCGGCAAGTAGCAATGTTTTTGATGTCTTATCCAGAACTCCGGAATTGGTCGTTGATGATACAGGAGAATTTTCGGTCATGGGCAGGGGAGAACCGGTATATTACTTAAATGGCAAAAGGATAGTTTCTGAACAGCTGACTTTGATCACTCCCGCCAATATCAAGTCCATCCAGATTATCCGGAATCCACCTGCTAAATATGATGCCGAAGGAGCAGCTGTCGTGGAGATCACGACCATTACAAAAACAGCAGATGGTTACCAGATCAAACTCAGTCAGAATTTGAGTTATTCTAATTTTGGAGGATTTCTTTCTTTGAGTAATGTTAATTTGAATTTAAAGAAGGGAAGATTTCTCGTTAATTCTTTTTACTCCAATCAATTAGGAGAAGAACGAGAGTTGCTCCAAACTACAAGAGATCGAGCTCCGGCCGATGGATTCTTGACTACGGATTTGAGCAATGATTATTACCGGGAATTTGACAACTTCAGCAATTATGGTCTTGGACTACAATACGATATCAATGCAAATAGTTATTTCTCAGCAGAGTATTCCGGAAAATATGAACAACTTGGGGGGGATAGGTTAAGTATGAATGAAATTGCTGATATTGAAGAATTGAGTTTTTTTGAAACCTCGATTGGTCTGGATCAAAATGATATTAATCATACCGCTTCTGTGAATTACAATACTTCACTGGATACGTTAGGCTCAAGTTTTTTTATTGGTGGACAATATTCCCATTTTGATATTTCAACTAATAATCCAATCGAAGAAGAAGAAACTAACGACATGAACCAATCAATACGTTTTATACAAAATAATCAGGGTTTGGATATTAATATATTATCGGGTCAGATTGATTATTTAAAATATTTGAACAAGTCCCTCTATATTGAGGCAGGTGCAAAATATAGTACCCTCGTAAATGATTTCAATGCGGAGTTTTTGGTGTCAAACGACAATATGAATTTTTCAATAGATGAAAATTTTTCGAATACTTTTAATTATGATGAAGAAGTAGCTGCGGCTTACATTTCTCTTAGTAATCAACACAGCGATAAAGTAAGTTACAGTATTGGTCTGAGAGCTGAAAATACAGACTATAGTTTGACGGATTCCCGGCTGGAAAATCCGGTAGAAGATAATTTTCTACAATTTTTTCCGAATGCTTCCTTTTCATATACTCCGAATGACGAGAAGTCATTCAGTTTGTCGTATGTCTCAAGGATCGGACGAGCCCCATATTCATGGCTAAATCCGGTACTTATTTACCAGGATCCATTTACCGGAGTTCAGGGAAACCCGCTATTGGTGCCGCAGATATCTCATGTCGTTGAATTGAACAGTAGGTTGTTCAGTCTGAATTTTTTGGTTGGGTACAATTACACCAGAAGGCCATTGGATCAGAGTGCTTTAAGAGGAAATGATGAAAAGAGTTATGTGCTTACCCGACTTAATCATGATCGGAAAGATGAGTTTTATTTTTCCATGAGTAAAACATTGGAGTTTGGAAATTTAACCTCACAAAATACATTCTATCTGACGAGTACCTATCTCAAGAATGAGCAGATTGATTATGTAGAGGTGGGGACCAGGCCTAATATTTATTACTATTCCAATAACAGTATGAAGCTATCGAATTCGTGGAAAGCTGAATTGTTATTCTGGTACGTGGGAGTAAGAAAAGATGGACTCTTTGATGCGAATGAGATGTTTAATGTTACCCTTGCATTAGAAAAAACAATGCTTGATGGTGATTTATCCTGTCGTTTGATCGCGAATGATATTTTTCATGGCATCATCGCTTCAGGTGATTATTTTGTAAATCAAACAGATATTTATTACAATAGAAGGTGGAGTACTGATTATGTACGATTGGCTTTGAACTACAACTTTGGCCGTTTGACAAAAGCCAATTATAAGAATAAAAATGTTGGATCTTCTGAGACAGGTAGAGTGGATTAGATTGAAATGGATTTTTGTTCCTGATAAAGTCGAATAGATTAATTGGTTGAATATCATTTGTTTATAAAATTGTCATAGATGGCTTGTTGAGAGATTAAATGCTTGCCAAACGATAATTTCGACCTTTACGGAGAAATCTACAGATGATAATCAGATTTCGCTTTGATAGATTTCTCGACTACGCTTGAAATTTGTGTCGGTTTCAAAGATTGCCTTTCCTCGACTACGCTCGGAATGACAATCATCGAAGCACATTTTATCATATACACACTAAATTCTGCATATAAAACTCTTTGTCGAGTTTAGAGCACTTATTTCATCATTATTGATTAGACGATTCTTATTACCTCAAATAGGTAATCCTTGCTGGACTTACCGCTCATTACATAATATTATCACATTTCAAAAAGAATAAACTATGAACCTAACACAGTTTCAACTAGATACCTATGCTAGACAGGGCTTATTACTTTTACCGGATTTGTTTTCTTCGGAAGAGATTGAGTATTTAAAGGAGGCTATGGTCCCTTTACAAAAAAAAGATTCCCCGGAAGTAGTGTGGGAGAAAAAAACTAAAACAGTTCGGGCATTGCATGGCTGTCATTTATTAAGCCCGGTTTTTGAAAACTTAGTACAACAACCAAGGCTTTTGGACCCAGCGTTACAAATATTGAAAGATCAAGTTTATGTCTATCAGTTTAAAATTAATTTGAAAGCTCCTTTCAATGGGGAAATGTGGCCATGGCATCAGGACTTTGTTTTTTGGCACGAGAAGGATGGTATGCCCCTTCCAAATGCATTAAATGCAGTCATTTTTTTGGATGATTGTACAGAATTCAACGGATCCCTATGGTTCATTCCTCGCTCACATCAGGAAGGACTTTTGGAGCCGATGGTTAGTGAAAAGAAATCAGAAAACTGGAAAAGTGATGTAGGAGTTGATTTGACATATCAATTGGACGAATCTACATTAACGCGTCTAGTTGAAAATGGAGGTATAGAAGCGCCAACCGGTAAAAAAGGAAGCGTCCTGTTTTTCCATCCTAATTTGGCACATGCATCACTGCCTAATATATCTCCCTTTTCGAGAAGAATTTTAATCGTTACGTACAATAGCTCCGAAAACTTACCCAAACTAAAAGCCAATCGTCGTCCATGGTTTTTGGCCAATCCTGATGCTACGCCTATAAAACCAACTGAGGATTTATTGCTTAGTATGAGCTACTAGCTATTAAATGAGAATGAAGTCGTTTAAGAACTTATGTTGAAATGACTTGCAAAGCAATTAACAATAAGTGTAATTCCACAGCCGGAATAGTATTCCAAATAAAAAAGCCTATCGGGCTTTCACATTCTAGCCGTGACGGAACAGTCAGGGCTAGAAGTTACACGAAAGTTCATTTTGTCATCATTTTATACTTCCGCTAAAGCTTCAGCGATACGCAGATGGTCAAAAATGATGACAAAATACATCGTGACGAGAGGATTAAATAGATGGCTGCGTAGTTGCCGATAAGTTTTTAAACGACTTCAATACTTGATTTTTGTGCTTTTCTAAAATAGATTTTATGCAGTTATTCATGTTGCCCTACGCTGGAGGAAATAGATATTCCTATAATTTTATAATCAACACAATTAAGTCTCACCGTATCCAACCCAATGTTTTAGAATTGCCGGGAAGAGGAAGAAGGTTTAATGAACCGGTCATTTTGAATATTGAAGAGGCCATAGAGGATTACGTCAGACAGATAAAAGCACTCAGAAATGGTAAAGAATTTATCATCTATGGTCATAGTATGGGTGCTAATTTAGGGTTCTACGTTAGTAAAAAATTAGAGATAGCCGGGGACAATCCATTCGTGTTTATCGCATCCGGTAGTCCGGGACCCTTACCACTTGATTTATTTGAAGCCAATGGTTCGCTTTCTGATATGGAGTTAAAGAAAAAATTACAGGAGCTAGGAGGAACATCAGATGAAATTCTAGAGAATCCGGAAGTCTTCCAATTTTTTAAAAAGTCTATTAAGGCTGATTTTGCGGTCTTGGATGATGAGCTCAGCCTCATAAATTCTATTGTTCCTATTGATGCACCAATTATAGCTTTGATGGGAACCCATGAAGACAAAGTAGAACAAATAACAAACTGGAAACACTTGACAAGAAGTTCTTTCTCATGTACTACTATCAGGGGAAACCATTTTTTTATTCATCACTATCCCGAACGAATAATGAAAATATTGATACGCAAATATCAAAGCTTAGAATCAGACATTTTAAGCGCTATTTCAAAATCTTGAAAGTTGATCCTCACTTAACTGAATCCATAATTGCTTGTAAGACAGTAGGATATTACGAAGATGGACAATTTGATACTTTCCTAATCTCATTCAAACTATGTTTAAACTTAAAGCAAAGCATATAATTTTTCTATTATTGTATGCCTTTTCGAATACGCTCTTGAGTTTTAGTATTATCTATATTATTAATCAAGCGCTGGCGGGCGATCCCGGCTTTCTTAAAGATTATATGGCAATAATATTTATTGCTTATATAGCTTATACTTATTTTTTGAATATTATTTTTCAGAAAGAGCTCAATATCTTTTCATTCAAGTGGCTTTATGATTTTGAAAAGAAGATTTTTGGACAATTTCTTAAAGCTCCATTAGAGAAGTTTGAAGAATTTGGCTCTCAAAGATTTTTTACCACTGTTGAAGATCTGAGAATTTTTTCATGGCTTCCCAGTATGGTAACACATACCGTGAATTCACTTCTGATGCTTTTGCTTTGTTTGGTATATATGTTTTTCCTTTCGGTACAAGGAGCCTTGCTTGTCGTTGTACTTATAGTCGCTGTTGCAGCATGTTATTTCGTCGTAATGAACTCCATGTCTAGACAAGTTTCTTCGCTTAGGGTACTCAATGAACATTATTTTGGTTTTGTGGATGATGTGATAAATGGATTCAAGAAATTGAAGTTGAGTTTTTTTAGAAGAGAGAAACTTATGACGTCATTTTTGATACCCAATAGAGATGAAGCGAAGGATTTGGATACGAATATCAACTATGTTTTTCTGTCCATCAATCTTATAAATCAATACGGATTATACTTTGTGATTGGAGTTATCCTTTTTGTGCTACCCGTGACTGGATTGCTTGCAAGAGAAGAGGTAATTGCCTACGTGATCATCTTATTATTTATGGCAGGTCCTATCAATACGTTGATCAATTTTCAACAAAGTTATACCCGATTAATGGTTGCAAACCGACGAATCAAAGAATTTATTTCTGATTTCGATGGTGTAAATGATGAGGAGAACGCCCCACCCAGTGATCCGGAAGTATTTAAATCGGGGGTAGGGGTGGGGAAGGTGATCTGGGGTTGGGGTGGGGAGGTTGATCAG
>JBCCVV010000204.1:0-12325 GCA_039194925.1 Bacteroidota bacterium | reverse complement strand
TTTATTCTTAATAGGACTTATTAATTGATAATTACTCCTAATAAGATGTTGATTAAAACGTGTTTGGATGAGAAAAGGTGAATTTCCGGATTCGATTCAAGAATCACAAGAACTGATAGAAGAACTTACGGATCTTGCTGAACGTGAGCAGGATAGAGAACGGCGGAGAGAACTGTTTCTGCTTCAAATTGAATTGCGGGATCATATTAAGTTATTGAAACTTAAGAAGCAGAAAGAAGAGGTTTAGTTGAGAGTTAAGAACACACTTTTTGGTTTCTGCGCGCCGCTAACACTTCCGGTCATGATGAAGGCGCATACCTTCACTTGTCGAATTGTGTAACTATTCTGTAGAAGGATCAGATGCCTTTTCTCCCATATAATTTACATATTGGACAATGTTCTACCTTATGCCCTCTTGCCGGACAATACTGCCTGCCAAAAAATATAATCTGCAAATGAAGTCTGTTCCATTTTTCCTTGGGAAATAGCCTTTTGAGGTCTTTTTCTGTCTTTTCTACATTTTTTCCGGTACTTAGACACCAACGATACGCCAGGCGATGAATATGGGTATCCACCGGAAAGGCAGGTACTCCAAATGCCTGTGACATGACTACCGAGGCTGTCTTGTGCCCTACCCCGGGCAATGCTTCCAAATCCTCAAAGGTCTGTGGTACCTTGCCATCATGTTTTTCAATTAATATCCTACTGAGTTCGCTAATGGCTTTCGACTTTCTTGGTGATAACCCGCAGGGTCTTATAATGGCTTTTATGTCTTCCACTTCTTGCTCAGCCATGTCATACGGATTATCCGCCAGTTTCCACAACTTGGGAGTAACCATATTAACCCGCTCATCCGTACATTGAGCAGAAAGTAATACGGCAACCAATAAGGTATACGGATCTCTATGATCCAGTGGAATGGGTACTACGGGATACAGCTCCTCTAAAATTTCTATGATGTGATTAACTTTTTCCTGTTTGGTGGCCATCAAAGCGTTTTTAAAAATTCCATGGTATCAACACCATCTGCATAATCCGAAATCGACGGTCTTTGTGCCTCACCATAATTAAAGGCATTGAGTCCGGGAATCGAAGCCTTACTTACCGCGCATTGAATTTGATCTGCTAACGAAGCAAGTTGATTGCCCAACTCATTAAGATCAGTATAGCGTTCGTAATGTAATGTAGCAATTCTGGAAGTGATCTCTTTGGCTTCTGTTATGATCAGACTACCACTCATCAGAAAATCTACCTTATTCATTAAAAACAAGGCGTTGTTGTAGTCGAAATTATTTTTGTATTTATTATGCAGAATGATATCCTTATACCCTTCATGCAACACCTCCAATAAATGATCGAAGTCGTAATCCGCAGGTACATAGATCTTCGACACATTACGGCAACCCAAACCAAAATAATTGAATATATCTTCGCCCAAAGCCAATAGTTCTTCATCCGTCTCCGAACCATCCAAAATACCAATGGCACTTCGATTTTTTCGGATAATATTGGGATATTTTCCGAAATATTGCTCAAAATAGCGAGCCGAATTGTTGCTTCCCGTAGCAATTACGGCTTCAAAACCTCTTAACTGATCCACGATTTCAAAATAGGGCTTGCTCGAAGGAGATTGTTCGATCAGTTTGCCAATCACCGTTTTTAATAATACACTATCTTTTGAAGAGGTTTTGATCATGGATTGGTGTCCGCATACAAAAGTACACAGCACATCATGGAAACCAACCATGGGGATATTCCCCGCCAGTACCAAACCAACTTTTTTCATGGGCTTGATATCGTATTGACCGTATTTATCTGCCCACTTTTCTACTATAGAAGTATTGAGAAACTGGTCCTTGATCGCTCTCAGCGCCTTCCATGAGTTTTCTGGTGTAAACCATCCATTTTCATGATACGCTCGCTCTATTGGGCCTATCAGCCAAGCGGCTTCATCTTGAATTTCCTCACCCAATCGTCCGAGTGCCGCAATTCTCTCTTTAAGCTCCATTTTCTTTTAATTCTTTGCGTGTCGAAGTATAGCCTCTCCATTTTTCCAAAGCCGAAGCAAAATCTGAAGGTAAATCTGCCGAAAAGTGCATCTTCTCCTGGGTAATCGGATGTATAAAGCCCAAGGAGGCGGCATGCAAGGCTTGTCTGGGTATTAAATCAAATGTATTTTCCACAAATCTTCGATAATTGGTAAAAACCGTTCCTTTTAAAATCTTATCTCCACCATACCTCGCATCATTGAATAACGTATGTCCAATGTATTTCATGTGTACTCTTATTTGATGTGTTCTACCCGTTTCCAATCTGCATTTCACCAATGAAACATAATATAGGTTTTCCAGCACCTCATAATGCGTAATGGCAGGTTTTCCCATTTCTTCCTCTTCATCGTAGACATACATCTGCGTGCGTAGTGTAGGGTGTCGACCAATATTCCCTTCTATTGTTCCTTCTTCATCTTGCACATCTCCCCATACCAACGCGATATATTCCCGATCAATAGTATGATCAAAAAACTGCTTACTTAATCCACTTATTGCATCTTCCGTTTTGGCAATCACCAAAAGGCCGGAGGTATCTTTATCGATCCGATGAACCAATCCCGGGCGGTCTGCCAGGTTCCCCTCCATTACGGGCAGGTCTTTAGACTGAAGATAATGTACCAGACCATTTACTAAAGTACCCGTCCAATTGCCCACGCCGGGATGCACTACCAATCCTGCCTGCTTATTGATCACCAAAATATGATCGTCTTCGTATATAATTTCCAATGGAATGGGCTCCGGTTTCACCCCTTGTCCCGCCATGGGTTGATGCTGAATAAAAACTTTGATTTCGTCCTGAGGTCTTACTTTGTAATTCGATTTGATCGATTGACCATTTACTCGAACCCGACCAGCTTTACACGCATTCTGAATTCGATTACGCGTAGCGTGCACCATTCGGGACATCAAAAATTTGTCTATGCGCACTGGAGTCTGTTTTTTATCTACAATGATGTTGTATTGCTCATACAAATCATCCAATCCATCCTCTTCCAGTTCCTTCTCCTTTTGCATCTTGGACACTTTATTTTACAGTTGAATTTGGTCAACGATTTCCAAACCATACCCCACCAAACCAATTCGTTTTTTAGCATTGCCGGAGATTAATTTGATCTTTCCTACATTTAAATCTCTTAAGATCTGGGCTCCAATTCCGAAATCTCTTTGCTCCGTACTCATGGAAGGATCATTGTTTGGATCGTTATCCACCGCCTTTAGTTTTTGAATGATTTGATCTCCTTTTTCACCATGACGCATGTATAAAAAGACACCACTTTTTTCTTCGGCCAAAATCTTCATCGCACGATCCAGTTTTGCGGCATATCCATCAAAAAGAAGACCGATTACATCACCCGTTTCCGTATTCGAATGTACTCTTACCGCCGTAGGTTCATTTTCATCGATTTCGCCTCGATAAATAGCCAAATGCACGTCTCCAGTCGTGTTCTGTTTGTAAGCTGCAACTTTAAATTTGCCGTATTGATCACTCTCGATTTCAGTCTCTACTTCTTTGGTGACGATACGTTCGGTACGCATACGATATTCGACCAGATCTTTAATAGAAATCAGCTTCAGATCGAGCTTATCCGCCAATACCCTCAATTGTGGCAATCGGGCCATGGTACCGTCCTCATTGAGTATCTCTACCAGGACACCCGCAGGATAGAAACCCGCCAAACGCGCCAGATCGATAGATGCCTCGGTATGGCCCGTTCTTCTTAATACACCTCCGGATTTGGCAATGAGCGGGAAGATATGACCTGGGCGAGCAAAATCCGATGCTTTGATATTTGGGTCTACCATGGCTTTGATTCCCGTCGATCTGTCGTAGGCAGAAATTCCCGTACTGCATCCATAACCAATAAGATCAATAGACACCGTAAAGGCCGTCTCGTGTAAAGCTGTATTGTCACGAACCATGAGATCAAGTCCCAATTCTTTCGCTCTTTCGCTCTCAATAGGGGTACAAATTAGTCCTCTTCCATGGGTAGCCATAAAGTTGATCATCTCTGGGGTGATCTTCTCAGCAGCACAAACAAAGTCGCCTTCATTTTCTCTGTCTTCATCATCGACTACAATTATGATCTCGCCATTTTTAATCGCTTTGATCGCGCTTTCAATTGTATCCAACTTGATTTCTGATGCTATTTTTTCATCCACCATTATTGCCATTACTTTTATTTTGTCTTAAATAATTCTGTCAATTTTTCTATGCTCTGCTCCCAGCTGTAGTGTTGTCGTACAAACTTAAGTGCATTTTCTTTCAACTCCATATATTTCTCCTCATCATTCAATAATTGCTCAATGCATGCTCTAAAGTCCTCTACAGAATCTGCGACCATGATCTCTCTTTGATTTTCGGCACCAATCGCATTATTCACAGATGTACTGGTAACACAAGGAATCCCCATGGCCATAGCTTCCAGGATTTTATTCTGTTGGCCCGTTCCCGACCACATCGGAGCCACAAAGATTTTACAACTCGAATACGCATCTCGTACATCATCTATCCAACCCGTTATAGTAACATTTTTACCGGCAAGAAGTTTCACTCTTTTATCCGGTCTGGCTCCAGCAATTTGATAGCGCAGACTTTGATCCAAATTCGGTTTCAATTTTGAAACAAGATATTCGGCAGCATCAACATTTGGAGGATATCCCATATTTCCAACAAAACCAATATCGTAGACTTTTTCTTTGGTTTGCGGTGAAAAGAAGTCTGTATCGATACCGTTTCTTACAACTGTTATTGTATTCTCTCCGGGGGTACCGATTTGATGCTTATCTTGTTCGCTTATGACCGTATGGTGGTCAAAATGCTTATATATTTTTTTCTCATAATTTTTCAACCTTCTGGCTTCCAGTTTATAAACCATAGCCTGGATTCCCGAAACCACTTCGGCTCTTCGTTCCATTCCTACTCCAAGTGCATCCATATAATCCAAGGTTTTTGGAAAAGGAAGACCCTTTGCGTATTCCGCCATGCGCGTCAATTGGCAGTACACATGATCCGGTTGAAATTCCTGGGCAATTTGTTTGATCTTTTTATGAATGGGCCGTGAATAATAAATCGCTACTTGAAAAGGAGTTGGCGTAAAAATACTTTTGAATAGCTCAAAGCCTCGTTTGTGTCGTTCCAATTTAAAAACCTCCAATCGACTCACAACCTCTCTCACCTTCTCCTTTTCATCTTCATACACATCTTCATCAGAAAGCGCTACCAGTACGATCTCATGTTCTTTGCTAAGATGTCGGAGTTGATGATACATCCTTAGTTTATCCCCTTTTTCAAGTGGGTACGGAAATCGTGGGCACAAGACTAGAAGTTTCACAAATGCGATTGTAGTTGAGAAGCAAAAGTACGCAAGTGATCAGAGAATCGTTAGTATTTGGATTGAATTTGTTGTGATATCAAACGTATAGTTAAGTTGATCATTTTTGTTTTGTTTAAATCATGAGAAAATTGAAATCATAGTATCATTCCGGGAAACAAAAGCATGCTCAAACCTTACTGCTTTGAGCGAATCATTTATATGAATCGAGTTGCTCCAATCAAGTATTGAAGCAATATAATAATAATATGAATCAAAAGATAAATGCAGTCTGAAGTTGCCCAGTAGTATATACGAATTAAAGATTCTATCCTTTCAAGCGGCATTTACGCCGTAGTCACTGCATGCTCCCCTTTCACGCGCTCATAAATATAAAACGGGAGCAAAACCACCGAAAACAGTACCAACATCAAAAACTCAATATTCATGATGTACCAGGGCCATGGTCCCAGTAAATTATAGATTGTCGTACCGGGTGGTTTATCTACCAAATACAAATAATTGCTCCCCAACCAGAGGTTTATCGGATAAATAACCGCAGCCAGAATATTCAGGGCAAGAGCCGAACGAGCTGCATCTTTCAATTTGAAACGGTATCCCAACACATAATAGATGTACACTGCTATTACAGGCAGTCCGGTATGAATTGCCCAATATCGTATCGCTTCATAATGTGGAAAGGTATTGAGCAATGTGGGTGTAATATTCGCTTGAGCCGTTCCCGCCAAGATCCAGAAAAATGTTACGGATAATACTATTCTTGATCGATAATACAAGCCAATGATCAAGAGTAGCGGCAAGATATTGCATAGTTGAAGTGGAAGATCTTCAGTAATATCAAAATTGCCCAAATACATGCGAAAAAAGGTCTTAAACAACTGAATCGCATACAAGACTGCTGAAAGAATAATGACGTTTCTCCACCTTTGCTTCTCATTCCAAACATGCTTACCTCTCGCTATAAATAAAACTCCAAATACCAATACGATGAATACACTGGAAAAATGTTCCATACTATACGTTGAAAACGAAACCGTATCCGTATAAAAACCAGAAAGATCCATTATGTATTTTCTTTTGGAATAATTTCTGTCTCCTCACCAAAGTACTGCACAAAACGCTGCATATCATTTGCCAGTTCCTGATTTCGGGTTGACTTGAAATAGGTATCTGCCAATGCTCTAAGCGTTTGAAACATAAACCGATCCATCTCAGCAACTTGCATTTCACTGGTCCATAAATCGATCTTGTAGGTGTCGAGATGATTCTTATCAAATAGGGAAAGCAACATCGCTTTGCATTCACTATCGGGTGTACCCTCAGGATTTGCGGTACTGTTCCAAAAAAGATTAACGGGATGTTTTTCCTCATTCAAATGAACATCGATAGAAATTGTGTTTTTACTTATTTTCTCTGCCATTCTGCTAATTTTCAACTGCAAAGTAAAGAAGGATTCTCCATAAAAAGGCAGTTGACAAGGAGTAATTTTAAGAACTACTTTCATTAAAACCAACTGCACTTCATTGAGCCTTCTGTTTGATAGACTACAATTCTCCCCATCTAAAAAAGCTATTTTTGTTTTAGAAAAACGGAAATTATGTTTTGGAAGAAAAAGAAATCCGAACCCGCTCCACAACTTACGGACGCTACTTTTAATGAAGCGATTCAAACCGACAAAGGCATTTTACTTGATTTTTATGCGTCGTGGTGTGGTCCCTGTAAGGTATTGTCTCCAATCATCGATGAACTGGCAGAAGAGTATAAGGATCGTGCGATTATTGCCAAGGTGGATTCTGAACGTAATCCGCAACTTTCCACTCATTTTAGAATAAAAAGCATCCCCACACTAATTTTCATAAAAGATAAAAAAGTGATCGAAGTGATCAATGGATTGGTCCCGAAACCAAACCTTCAGGAAATGATTGAGGATTTGATTGCGTATGAGTTTGAGGAGGAGGAAGAGTAAAGGTACACCGAGTTTAATGGAGAAGGCACTAAGGAGCACCGAGATGTGGAGATTGGGTTTCACTGAGTTGCGCGAAGAAGGCACGGGGAAGCACTGAGGAATTGAAACATTGACATTACATCGAGTTTCGCAGAGAAAACACCAAGGAGCACCGAGATTGTGGAGATTATGTTTCACCGAGTTACGCGAAGAAGGCACGGGGAAGCACCGAGGAATTGAAACATTGATATTACATCGAGTTTCACAGAGAAGGCACTAAGAAGCACCGAGATGTGGAGATTGGGTTTCACCGAGTTACGCGAAGAAGGCACAGTGAAGCTTTTAGGATTGAAACATTCACATTACACCGAGTTTCGCAGAGAAAAAACCAAGGCGCATCAAGTGTTTAAAACATTGCAAGAGAATTCATAGGTTTTAAAAATTATTTCTCTATATGCAGGTTGCAATAATTTGATATTTTTTCAAATCATTCCCTACTCGGTGACTTCCTATAGCTTCTCCGTGAAATAACCCAGCACCCTTCGCTTCGTTCAACAACTAAACAACTGATCCACTATGCCACTGATCAACTCAACAATTCGCTAACTCAACAATTCAGTAACTAAACAAGCATTGCTACCAAATATTCACTTCCGGTTCCAAACAAATTCCAAACATTGATTCTGCGCCATCTTGAATCGATCGGGCAAAGGCAAGCATTTCATCACCTGTGGCATCTCCATAATTTACGAGGACAAGGGCATGACTTTTATGGGTGCCCGCATCTCCGTTTCGCTTTCCTTTGAATCCTGCTTTTTCGATCAACCAGGCTGCCGGGATTTTCACGGTGGAATCGTCTATTGGATAGTGCGGAACTTGATCGTACGAATTTTGGATTTCTTCTAGTTTTTCGATTGGGACAATGGGGTTTTTAAAAAAACTTCCTGTATTGGGCAATATCTTGGGGTCCGGTAATTTCGATTGTCGAATTTCGATTACGGCTTCTGCAACATCCGATATCGTCGGTTGCTGTATACCATTCTCTTCCAGTTTTTGATTTATCGCTCCGTAAGATGTATTCAGCACATGCTCTTTTGAAAAAATGTAATTGACATGCGTAATGATGTATTTTCCCTTTAGTGAATTCTTAAAGATGCTGTCCCGATATCCAAATTGACAATCTTCGTTATAAAACACACGGGTCGTTCCTTCTTCCAAATGGATTGCATTTAAGCTATGAAAAACCGAAACTTGTTCGACACCATAGGCTCCTATATTTTGCATGGGGGCAGCCCCAACGCATCCAGGAATGAGGGCTAAATTCTCAATACCTCCAAGGTTTTGGCTAATGGTCCAAAGTACCAGATTGTGCCAATTTTCTCCCGCTCCTACTTTTACAAGCACCATTTCATGATCTTCATCAATGATCTCGATGCCCTTTATTTCGTTTTTGAGAATGTAAGCATCCTGGTCTTTTGTGATCAAGATATTGCTTCCTCCTCCCAAAATTTTTAGTGGACTAAGACCTTTCACCAATACCTCATAGATATCCCGTGCTGAGTAGACAGGAATGATGCCCTTAGCCGAAGCCTTCATTCGCATTGTATTAAAATCACGTAATTCCGACGGTTGAAATGTCATAAAGAAGCTTTGACCAAGATAAAATTTGAGAAGATTTAATTACAATTCACTCTCTGGATCGGAAATCTGTCTTAATTTGGGAATGTTAAAATCGTATTGAATTCCAACATTAAAAGACCTGGCTCCATCGTCTGGATGGTAACCAAATCGTACAAAAGCATGCGCCGTAAACCCACTCATGCCAAAACCATATCCCACCTGTCCGATATAGGTTCTGAATACATCACGCACTCCTCCTTTTTCTTCAAATGAATTTGAGGTGTAATACAATTCTGTTCGGTTATATTGAATACCTGCTCCCATTGACCAACCAAACTTCCCTTCCTTATCCAATCCTGACAAGCCGGCAAAGTTGAATTTCGCCATGATAGGAAACGAAGCGGTACCCATTCCTTTGTAATCCCTTACTGAAAATCCAAAAAAACCAATGCTCGCCTGAGCTTCGAGTGAAATGGAGAAGTCATTTCCTCCCATCCAGATCTTAGGACCGAGTCCTAAATTGATCAAAGCACTTCCGGCAGAGGTAGATTCACCGGTTTCATCATCAGGATTTTGGTAATAATGGTAAAGATCGTGACTGGCTGTAAGACCGATTCCGAATTGGCCGGATGCAAGCGAGATGGTAAAGCAAAAAATAAAAGCAGTAAGAGATAACTTCATAATCATTTTGATTGGTAATGTACTCACATTACATTTATTCATAATACAAACTTAAAACTCTGCCCTGACTATACAAAGCTATCTTAAGTTATTGTTCAATATTGAGATACTCTGTTCCCAGTAACCCTTTACAAAACTGTAATTGCATGGCGTTTGTTACAGGTCTACCCTCATTGATATCCCGATCTAAAACAAAGGTTTTTTTATTGTCATCTTTTACAATCGTCAAAACCCATTGGTTGGCTTTTATCTTTCCTTTTTCCAATTTACCATATCCGGAGGTCATTCGCCCTTTGTATCCAATCACCTCATAAGATGAAAAATGACAGTTTTTGGTTGCATACTGGGCATTTAAAAATGAAATAAAAGCGAACCAAATAACAAATGAAAATAAAATAGATGACCCAACCAGCACATACAAATTATCGGAATCCATCTTTTCTCTGAATTTAGTAAAAAAGAAGATGCCAGTAATCACGGTCAATGCTAGTGCGAAATAGATCAATCTCATGAAATGTAAGAGTAAACTATACGAAGGCACGCTTAATGAAATGTAAATGATCGATAGAATCACCACAAAAGAGATGGATATGTAAAAAATGGGTTTATTCATTATATATATTTACTCCCCTCCCGTTTGGTAAGGTTTGATAAATTGGGGTGATTCTCAATAAATTCTCTAACATCACCGGGAAAAAATTTTGAGGCTTGTCTTAAGGCCCAACCACTTGCCTTATTGATAAAAAACTCTTTCGAACCAATATGGGTTTCTATCAAAGCAAACATCAATTCAAGATTTGTATCCTTCTTATAACGCAATTGGTGTAATAAAGCGGATCGATTGAGCCACATATTTTCAGAATTATTCCATTTCTCAACCCAGGACATTCTGGCTTCTTCATCTCGGTAAAAAATAGAGCCGGCAATATTAGGAGCAAGTCCATCAACGGTATCCCACCAACTTTTGGTAATAATGAACCATTCAATTCGAGGTAAAAAAGATGCATCCAATTTCTTCGCTCGTGTTTCTAAGGCATCTAAAGCTACATATTGTAATTCGCGCTGTGGCAACTTCCAAAGTGCTTCTGCGTACGTGAATAATTGAGCGTTGTCAAGCGTTTTCCAATACACCTTTAATTCACGTTGAACATTTTTTCGTGCCGGGGATTTTACACCAAAGTATTCAAACCTGTCCTTCATATACTTTTTCATGGGCGCAGCGTCTGATTCTACACGAACGGCTTCTATTTTGGATGTGGTCAGTTGGACTAATTCATCGATATTCATGAAATGTGTTTACTTCTTGTCATAAAGAAACGTACTTTTCTGCTGGATAGGATGAGAAATCGATAGATCACCTTATTTTTGACACAAATTGTTGCGCATTGAGTGTATTTATAATCGGTTCTGGAAATATCGCTTACCATCTTACACTGGCACTAAATAGGAAAAGAATTGAGATAAAAGGTCTTTTTTCAAGAAATGAAAAAGAAGGAAATGCCATTGCAAAAAAGGCAAAAATTCCTTTTTATAACTCTTATACCTCAATACCCCATAGTGCTGATATTTATCTGATCTGCGTTTCAGACGATGCCATTCAAATCGTTGCGGATCAATTGCCATCTGCGTTAAAGGAGTCCAAAATCATAGCCCATACTTCAGGAAGTAAATCTATTGAAGAAACCTTGGTAGAGTGTAAAAATGGAGGTGTATTTTATCCTTTGCAAACATTTACGAAAGGAAAGCGCATGTCATATCATTCTATTCCATTTTGTATTAATGGCAATAACAAAAAGACTGAAAAAACACTGTTTGCATTAGGTGAGACGATCAGTAACTCTGTTCATTTCATTGATGATAAACAACGAAAAAGTATCCACCTTTCGGCGGTAATCATTAACAACTTTGTGAATCATCTGATTATGATTTCAGAAGATTTGCTGCATGAAAAAGACATTGATCCCAATATTCTCCAGCCACTATTAGATGAGACGATTAAAAAACAAAAGAAATTAGGAGCAGTTGCTGCTCAAACCGGACCAGCAAGAAGACAAGATTCAAAAACAATTACTGTTCATTTGGAGTTGCTTACTGCATACAAAGAATACACCTCAATCTATAAGGCGATCTCAAAAAGCATCGGCAAATCATACAAATCTGAAAAATGAGAATAATTGGAGAAATATCACATCCGAAGTACAAAATCACTTTGTTAAAAATGAATGCAAAGGTCACCATCCAGATTGAAAATCGCCTTGTAAGTCAATCGTATGTATTTCGTGATGGAAGTGGAATTAGCGATCAAAACTCGGCAGAAAAGTTCTTAACACAAGAGTTTATGGAGAGCGTTGATCAACGATTCGAACAGATGAACAAAGATTATATCTCCACTCTGGAGCAGATAAACAAAAACGAACTTGATGATTTTGAAATTATATAAAGCTGCTCTTACGTAACTTTCACAATGCGATCTTTGCCTTGCATGTCCTGAATAACTTCACATTTGTAAGTCGCATCAAAAAGGTCTGCCACGCGATGTGCATTAAATTCATTGCATTCTAAAAACACTGAAACATTTCCGGTCTGAATCGTTGTAAATTTTGCAATTTGACGATAAAAGATTAACGGATCTTCATTGCGCACAAAAAGGGCAACGTGCGGTTCAAAATTCAAAACATTGGCGGACATCATCG
>JBCCVV010000203.1:0-12335 GCA_039194925.1 Bacteroidota bacterium | reverse complement strand
CTTTGCCTTCCGCTTCCTTCAGCTAATACCTCACGATATCAACCTTGCAGTTCGGCTAATACTTCCCCTTGTCGGGCGTATAAGGGACTTGAACCCTCGAGTGTGTGCGACATGCCAGGCGCACTAAAAAAATGGAGAGCAGTCAGCACCACTCTCCATAGTTTTCACTTTTTCAAACTGATATGGAACAAATATAATCCTATCAATAGTCAAAACAGGTTATTTAGTTGCAAGAAGGTTTTATAGAGATTTTATTACCACTGATATCAACGTCTTCAATGTTCTTTTTTATCAAAGCTGGAAGCAAGCAAATATCACAATCCTCATCTTTTTCAATATCATAGCAATCCGGATCATTTAGAATATCATCAATTAAGCCATTGATGTAATTCCAATCAATCGGGTCACCTTGAGCTTCATCAGCTGCAGCTTCATCCTCTATATCAGCAATGCGATCCTTGCATTCGGCTTTCAAGATCATTTTTGTACAGAAAGGTGGATCACAGTCCTCTATTTCTTCGGTAATATAACAATCAGGGTCATTTAGAATATCATCAATTAAACTATTGATGTAATTCCAATCAATCGGGTCACCTTGAGCAGCATCAGACGCTGCTTCATCATTTATTTCATCAATTCTATCCTGGCATTCATCTTTCAAAGTACTTTTTGTGCAGAATTGATCCCATGCCGACTCCCAACCATCGGGACAACAACCTGCAGGGTCACTACAATCGCTTTGGAGATATATCTTATCGTCAATAATGACAATTTCGTAAGGATCCGTAACGGTTATCTCACATTTATCCGATGAAGTGTTATAGTTAAATCCATCTGGACAATCATCACAAAGGCAGTCTTCATCCAATTGCTCGCATACATCTATACAAAGATCTCCGTAAAAAATACATTCTGACAAGGCTTCTTCGAATTCCTCATCGCAAACTTCATAACAGGCATCTCCATAATATCCATTATCACTCCAGTGTGGATATTTTTCCCTGCATTTGAAATAACATTCGTTCCACTTTTGCATAGCTTTCTCAATACACTTTCGTTCTTCTTTTTCGCAATCTTTAAGACATACCTCAATACATGTTTGTTGACCAATAGATATGCTGGCAATGGATGTTAAAACAACAGCCATCATTGTCACTTTCAATGATTTTAACAATTTCATTTTTTCTTTTTTATTTGGTTTATCAATCGATTTTTTGCTTCGTATCAGACGAGTTATTTTCTTGTCTGTCTAATTCGTAATGGGCTGCTTTGACGTTTTCCATCAAATCACTCAACTCACCGTAATGCTTTCGAAAACATTCCAATCTCCAATCCTTGTCGTTTGGTTTTTGATTGACCTCTGCGGAATAGCGTTTTCTTCGTTCGACATCTGACTGCATGCTGCTGAGGTAGTCCGTGAGATCATTTTCGGCCTGATCAACTTTCTGCTTTTGGATATCCAAATTCACAACATTCGCTCCAATCTGATCGGAATCGTTTGAACAAGAAAACAGAACGCATACAAGCATAATGCTCAATAATTGTTTCATACAAAATATATTTAATAGGTTAATAAATGATTAGTAACGATCCTACCTATCAAATTCTATAAAATTTCGAAATCCATACAGTTCTAGATATGAACCATGAGTCCATAAACGGCAATACAATTTAAATGCGCCGGAGGCACAGTCAATCAATCTGCAATCGATTTATTTTATTCTAAAAACTAATATTTAATGAATTGTAATAGGTTAAAATCTTCACCAAAATTAATATTGTAAATATAGGTATTAGGACAAGTAAAGTCAACCCAAAAGACAAATTATTTTTTTTACTTAAAGCAATCTATTTGCTAAATCAGCCAATTCAGATCGTTCTCCTTTTTCTAATTTGATGTACGCAAACAACTCATTTCCTTTCAGCTTGTCAATAATATAAGTAAGGCCATTGCTGTTTTCATCAAGATATGGAGTATCGATTTGATTGATATCACCCGTAAAAATGATTTTTGTGCCTTCTCCAGCTCGCGTTATAATGGTCTTGATCTCATGTGGTGTAAGGTTTTGAGCCTCATCCACGATAAACATCACATTTGTCAAACTACGGCCCCTAATAAAATTCAAGGCAGTAATGGATAAATCACCATTTTCCTGTAGACTTTGAATAAGCTTTGACTTTTTGGAATTTTCATTATAATTGGAACGAATCACTTTTAGATTGTCCCATAAGGGCATCATATAGGGAGACACTTTTTCTTCTGCCGAACCTGGTAAAAACCCAATATCTCGATTTCCGAGTGGAATGGTTGGGCGAGACAAGATGATCTGATCGTAATTTCCCTTTTGCTCCAGTGCAGCGGCCAACGCCAAGAGCGTCTTACCCGTGCCCGCTACACCTTGCAAGGCAATAAGTTTGATACTATCGTTGAATAGTGCATTGAGTGCAAAAGTCTGTTCAGCATTTCTGGGTTTAATTCCAAATGCATATTGTTTTTCTACCAACTCTATATGATCGGACTTTCCATCAAAACGAGCCAAGGCCGAATTGCTGCAATTGTTTAATACGTAATATCCATTTATCAATTTGGTCTCCTTTAGCAAACCGTTTTCAGGGATTTTCTTTTTTGCGTACAGCTCTTTTATAGTTTCGGCATCTACATCGTAGATCGCCGAATTAAATGTATCGCTAAGATCTTTGGCATCTTCAACTTTTCCTGTCTTATAATCTTCGGCATTGACTCCGATGGCCTTCGCTTTGATGCGCAGATTGATATCTTTTGTAACCAAACACACCTCTGTTTTAGTATGTTTCTTTGCCAGTGAAATCACAGAATTGATGATCTTATGATCGTTCTTGGCACTTCCAAAAATCACTGTCGCATCTTTGCCGTTCACCTTGTGATCCATTACAATCTTAAGTCTGCCCTTACCCGGCCCAAGCTTGATCCACTGATCCAATTTTTTATCGGTAGAAATCCGATCCAGGATCCGAATGGCGTTTCTGGCTTCAAAATTTGTAGAATCATTTCCAATCTTAAATCGATCCAATTCTTCCAACACTGTAATTGGAATGGCTATATCGTTGTCTTCAAAATTGTTAATAGCGTTGTGGTCGAAAAGCAGGATGGACGTATCGAGAACGAAGAGTTTTCGCATATTTCGAGAATTTATATATAGTAAATTTATATAATATGATTTGAAATATGAAGATTTGTTGAGCTAATTTTAGATTAATTTTTGATATACTGCGTTTCTAACTGATAATCAATTTTTTAAGTGGAATTTTGAGAAATAGGATTTGAAAATACTTTCGGTTCAAAATAAGCAACAGTATTCTTTGATATGAACAATTAGCTGTAACAACTTTGGTAATCATTTCAAGAATTGCGTAAAATTAATTTTGTCAAAAATGTCTCCAAAATTAGGCTTTCATCAAATTCCTAGCTTTGGACAATAATCCGGGGCTAGAAATAATGAGAGGCCTTCAGACTTTTCAGACCATAATTAAGGATTGTCTTAACTGTCACATTTAGTTAAACAAAATAATACATGCGTTTATCCATCACCATGCTTATTCTTAATCACCCTTCGAATCATTTTGCTCGCATTCTTTCGCTTTCGTCTGCGTTCGTGCTCGCTAATCTCAAATCGCTCTTGCTCCCGAACCATTTTTTGAAAATTATAATACAGTTCTTGGTCCAGGTCTCCATTTTCCAAAGCATCCAAAACCGCACAATCTTTCTCGGTGGTGTGTGTACAATCATTGAATCGGCAGTCTTTAGCAAGCGCGTAAATATCATCAAACGTCATTTCAAGTCCACATGTCGAACTGGTAATTCCCACTTCACGCATTCCCGGGTTATCAATTATGATTCCTCCATTTTTGAGCAAAATCAATTCGCGATGACTCGTAACATGTCTTCCCCTATCGATACTTTCGCTGATTTCACCAGTCTGCATTACCTCTTGATCACTCAATGTATTTATCAGGGAAGATTTACCAACACCTGAAGACCCCAATAAACAATATGTCTTACCAAAATGAATGATCTTTTTCAACTCTGCAATGCCTTTTTGGGAATAATTACTTATAGCAAGGATTGGAACATTTTTAATACGATCTTTAAGCTGATCGAGCAATGCATCCATCGCTTTGTTATCTATCAAATCCACCTTGTTTAGCAGTATGACGGGAGACACCTTGGATGCATTGCAAATCGTCAAATAGCGCTCTACCCGATTAATATTAAAATCACGATTCACCGCAAGTACAATCAACCCATAGTCAATATTGGTAGCAATAATCTGTTTTTGACCTGTCTTGCCAACAGCCTGTCGCTCCATTATCGAATGTCTTGGATAAATGGCATGAATCAATGCTTTATCAGTATCGTACGCAGATATAGCGACCCAATCTCCCACTGCTGGTAAATCTGCCCTGCTTTCTGCATTATATCGAAGGTTGCCAATAAGCTCGCATTCATATTCAGAATTGTCAGATTTTACCACATAACGGTCCTTGTGTTCTACTACCACACGTCCAACATCAAACCCAGCAAGGTCATTTTCAATCCGATAGTCATTCAAAAACGAGGTATATCCTAAATCTTCAAGCTTCATTTATAAAATTTGAATTTCGTCTGTATTGCAATTTAAAGCAATTCAAATAAGCTGACAAAAAAGTTGGATGAAGTATTAATTTGTTTCCAGTGTACAAACTCCTTATGTGAATTCAATATCTATTGAACGATACACTCAAAAAATGTTGTCAGACTCTTTCAAATCAGACTTTTCTACTCCTTCCTCTATCCATTCAGTATTTACTTGTGTTGTTTGTTTTCTTCGGTCAGAAAATGGAATCGGCACACCTCCTGCAATTCCAATGCCCAGACTCGCCAATAGGATTAGACATATCAATACACACAACTTTAAAGCTGCACAAATTTTCTTTCTCATTAAATAGCAGATTACCCCAACAACCGATTATAAAATGCTGGTTCTTGTTCACAAATACATAATACAACTGAGTCCAGAATTACCTGGCGGCATGAAAATTGGCTACTTCCGATGGATAAACTTGCCGAATTGATTTTATAAAAGGAGGAAGGTTTTGAAGGACAATACTATTCAGATAGTATTTCAAATACTGATTAAGAAAGGTTTTAGTCCTTTCGTTAAAATTCCGTAAAGCAGAAAATTGATTTTCAAATCGAGTGCTGTTTAACGTTAAATGGGAAACTGCTTTTTGCGCTACATGGTAAATGGAGAAGTTACCATCATAAAAACCATCACCTATGAACCACTCCGATTTATATTGCTCTACCGTTGATGTACTTGCAGAATTAACATATCCCGGAAGAAAGGCGAGAACTACACAAAGCAGTAGTTTGGTAAGGGAACTATTATATTTAGTTGAATTGTTGATTTCTAAATTATTTTACAGCTTCAATATCCTTGTAACCCTATCCTAGCCCTAAAAGTTCTTTATAACGACTACACCCTATTGTCGATCCACTTTAATAGAATATAGGGCAGATAGGTATTCTTACCTGTTTTTAAAAAACCAGTAGGATTAAAGTTTCAGCCAACTATGTTTTTGAAATAAGTTTGTATCAAACACCTGAAGTAAAATGCAAACCTTATTTACAATCATTAAAACTTT
Organism: Bacteroidota bacterium; assembly: GCA_039194925.1. Lineage (GTDB taxonomy): Bacteria > Bacteroidota > Bacteroidia > Chitinophagales > Saprospiraceae > CAJXUU01. Next base: position 6,671 of record JBCCVV010000203.1, on the reverse strand, counting down.
AAATTATGTCAAATTTAGCTGGAACATGGAGATTTACACAACACTGGGAAGGAGCGCCACCTTACAGTTTTAATGCAGAATTTACAGCAGAAGGAACAATATCGATTCAAGCCGGAGCTTTTTTCGGAACGTACAGAGTTCTGGGAAATTCAAACCAAATCGCATTGGCTATTGCCGATTTCGGTAAGAAATCCATTACGGCTTACGTCGGAAATGTAGTCGGTGGAGCAATGGGTGGTCAAGCGACTGGGGCTCAATTAGGAGGTAAACCTTCAAATGGCAATTGGTCTGCTCAACGCATTGAATTCGCTCAAGCAGAAACGAAGGATCACCACGTTCCTAATTAATAATTAATTGAATTGCGTAAATGAGATGACTACTTAGTAAAGAAAATTGGAAAATCCTCTCTCATAATACTATGCGATTCATTTATTTAAAAAAGCAGACCAAATGCAATTGATTTGGTCTGCTTTATATTTTCAAGATCATCCAGGAATTAACCTCCCCAAGTCCAGTCTACGTATTACAACTTTACAATTTTAAGTTCGATCTTATCGCTTCCATTTTCGGCAATCAACATGTATACACCAGAAGTCATACGATCTGAAACATTAATTTGCTCTCCAAGTCTATAATTTACATCACGATAGACTTGTTCACCTATCATATTGATAATTTTGACGTCATAAATCTTCTTAGAATTCAATTTATCTGAAAGTATAAACGTATTCTGAAATGGATTTGGGAATAACTCCAGCGAGTTGTTCTGAATATCCAAATCTTCCGAAGAAGTAGTCTTTGCCAACAAATTCAAACAATAATCTTCTGCCTCACCAAAAATAAAATTGCTTCCTTCTTTGCATGGATCCGATTCATCGGAAAAATGAATCCGCATACGAGTCAAACCTGGAAGAGAATTGTCCGGGATAAGTATCTCTCTGGTGATCTCTTCTGTTACCTGGGCTTCTGTCACTACAATTTCACTTTCTTCAAACGTACCACTACCATCCAAGTCAATCCAAGCGGTAAGGCCAAAAGGGAAAATATCGTCAACAAAGCCAGGTTCGAATACAAACTCAAACGTTTCTCCTATTATAATATCTTCGGCTAATGCGCCATCAAAATTTTCGTATCCATTGTTATTGCCAGATTCATTCACATAGCCGTTTATCCCTACTTTTTTGATAAAGATATATTGGGCAGCAAAGCCTTCGGATACAGGGCAATATTGCAGATCAAGACAGGCACCACAGTTTTGTGTTCGGAAAACGGCGCTTTCGCTATACTCAATATCATCATTATTGCAAATTGATTCAATCTGAAACTCATATTCCGTACAATCGTCCAAATCCGTCAATTCATAGGATCCTTCATTTACCGAAATGGTGTTCCAGTCTGATGCTTCTATTTCTTTCCATCGGATGCTATACTCTTCAGCGGCTAAAATTTCATCCCATTCGATCATCGCAGAATTCGAAGTAACCATATCTACCCGGATTTCAGGATTGACACAACAACCATCTGTTTTAAATGTCAAAATTTCAGATGAGGATGTCTTTGATTCGCACGCCTTTATGATTTGAAATTCATATTCCTGACAAGCTTCAAGGTTTTCCAATTGAAATACCGCTTCTGCATCAGCAATTCTATTCCAATCCGCTTCACCCAACTTTCTCCATAAAAGAGTATCTCCCAAGCCATCTGTTCCACTGGACCAAAGCAGATTGGCAGAGACATCGTCAATATCCATTGCATTCAATCCATTTGGAGGTGCACAACTTATCGTATTCATATCAAATTTCCACATGGTTGCATCTCCACTAATTATATCCGACAAGCCTGCGAAATAGTACAAGTAATTATCGATCAAGAATGAAGATGGAGCCCAACGGCTTCCATTTGGCAGTGACGGCAAATAATCCCATTCTTCAACCTCAGGGTCAAAAAACATAAACGTCTCAAAGTCTGGCACATGGATATGAAAGCGATCGTCACCGGCAAGAATAAACCCTAATCCTGCATAATTAAACTGAGTCCCGGCAACTCTACCCTGTGGCAGATTATCAATGGGTGTCCATTCCTCTGTTTCAGGATCCCATCGATTCCAGTTGTTGACATGACCACCGCCTACATATACGTATTTACCAGATGAAAAATGAAACATATGGTGCCGTCTCTCCCCAGGAATATCTTCTTTTTGAGTCCACACCTGTGTATTCATATCATACTCCCACCAATCGGTCAAGTCGCCCTGTGCTGAGCTTCCTGCTCCCATGAAAATCTTGTCATTGTGCGCAATTAGTGAAGGGTGTGATCTGGGTATACACGGACAGGATGGCAATTCTCTAAACGACATATCCGATGGATCAAATTCCCAAAGATCATTTAGAAACTCATCGTTTCCTATTCCAAAACCATAATAATACTTATCATTCCAATCGTCTCCAATCGAAATTCTCCTTGGAGGGCCGGGAAATTCTCCAATTCTCTCCCAACTATCGCTCTCTGGTGTATACATCCAAAGTTCATTGCGAAGTCCATTTCCGTTGTTTCTTGGAATCCCGCGAAAGACATATGCCTTACCTTCATAACCAAATCCGTTGGTATGATCATCAATAAACGGGGAATCATTTAGTTGCTCCCATCCTTGACCAGATACCGTAAAGCTTGCGGCAAAAAATAAAACGAATAAAGGAATCAGTTTTTGAAAAGAAATGGAGTTATTTTTTGAAATGTTACATTCAGTTTTCATATCAGTTAGATAGTGTTTGTCAAAAGAATCTCATTGTGCATATAGCTAATCGACATATACTATACACAAAATCACGAATTTTGGTTGGCGCAACATAAGATATTTTTTGACAAAAAACGGTCAATTTTCAACATGTACAGATCACAAATGAATCTTCGCGACAGTTTTTGTACCCATTACCATAAAAAATAGACAAATCACTTTTTCAAGTTCTGATTTCCCTACCCCCAATCTGATTTCAATGAATTTTGGTAAAAAATTAGCCCTTTTGATAATCGCGACATACGACAGTGATTAGCAAGAAAGATTGATTTATTCCATCTAATTTACGACAGATTACGTGCTCACAATAAATTAACAATCATGAAAAAAACTATTTATTACTGTATTATTTCTCTTCTCATTTTTCATACCCATTCACTTTCAGGACAATATAAATTGACCACACTTGAAACATCAAAAGTATCTCATTCATTTAGCAATAATGGGAATTTAAGATTCATAGATTTGGATGGTAACAATTACTACAACCCAACAAATAATGGTTCAGGATTTAATTTGGGCTATTTCAACGGACTTATGCTTTCGGGTGTTGATCCAGAAGGCAACATACCTTTCACACTCAACTTTTACAGGGGAAATGATGCTTACCTGCCCGGCATCCTCTCGATGGAGGGAGAACCCATTCCAGATGGTGATCAATACTTCAATCGAATCTGGCAAATAAATTCGGAAGACATTCAGGTGGTAAAAACTCTTTTTGAACAAGGTCTTTTAACCCAAGATGATTTACCAGCAGATATAGCTGAATGGCCTGCAAAAGGAAATTCTAATTTTGGGCTGGTCTTAGACAACGAATTAGCTCCATTCTATGATCATGATACGGATGGAAATTACAATCCTTTACAAGGAGACCTACCTATTCCAATTGAGGAAAAACAAAACTTCTTACCAAGCAAGTTTACTTTTTGTGTGTATTACAACAATGTCTTTTCAGCAGGAGGCGAAGCAGATAAGCATGGATTAGAAATCATTCAAATAAATTATACGTTGGATTGTGAAGAGAATGATTTGGAAGATGCCATATTTACCAGGGTTAAAATCAAAAACAAAGGCGACAATCTCTCAGAATTTAAGATGGGAATGTTCATTGATTATGATTTAGGATGTTTTACAGATGATAATTTCGGCACCAATGTAAGTACAAACTCTGTCTATGCGTATAATGAAGATGGTTTTGACAGTTCGCCATGTGTGGGTAATTATAATTCCATCAGTCCAAATATGAGTGCCATTTATTCGACCGTTCTGCTATCACACCCTTTTCATTCTACTATGCCTTTTTACTCCCAAAGCATTCCGGTTCCAGAGCCAAATACATCGCTTGTGTATCATGAATTGCTGAATGGAAATTTTGCAGATGGCACCTCGCTCACTTTTGGAGGAAATGGTTATGATACGTTGAGCAACATGACTACAAAATTTGTTTTTCCCGATTTACCGAATAATCCTCAAGGCTGGCATATGAATAATGCAGATGGGTTGGTCAATTTTTTCACCAGGGCTATCATCCCCAGTATTGATTTAGGTGATTTTGACAATGGAGAATCAAGAACCATTGATTTCGCTGATGTTCTTTTGCCTTTTGACCAAACCAGTTTTACCATTTTTAATGAATACGAATCTCGGATAAATAATTTCAAATCCTCTTACGCACTGGCCTTGGATACGGATGCAGAATTGGCTTGTTTTAATCATCCATTTTGTGAAGAAGATTGTGTTTGGCCAGGGGATGTAAACAATAATGGTCGTGTGGAAGCCAACGACATTACTTATTTAGCTACTATGGCAGGGGATGTGATAGCCAATGCCAATAGAAGAGATCGTATATCTACTGAATGGAGGGGTTTCAATTCAGAACCATGGCAAACTGAAAAATCCGGAATCGATTACCGATACGCAGACGTCAATGGCAACGGCGAAGTCAATCTATGGGATATTGCGCTGCTTACAGAGAACTTTAGATTAACCAATGAGATTTATGAGAAAGAACCGGACAACATCCCGTCCTTTGATGAGAGGGGATTGAGTGTTGATATTTTATTCAACGAAGAAATAAGCCCGGTGAATGGGATACTCAATAAAATAGCCCGTGCAAGAATTATGTTAGGTGATGAAGATTTGATGATTTCTGAACCTATATTCTCCCTCTCTTTTGACCTTTTGATCGATACTGAAATTGTTCATTTCAGCCCATGGTACTTTAACGACAACCATGAAATATTCGATCGCTTAGAACATCACTATGAATTGAAGGATAGCAACAGTGACCCTTTACCTATAGCGGATGTATTCAATTATTCTGAAAGACAATCGTTTGTATCTTTTCAAATGAATGAACCTATAGAGCAAGGTGGTGAACTGCTAGAAAATATAACCATTGCTGCCCATAATTTAGGGTATACTCAAAATCCAAATGGTGAGGAATACACCAAGATTGAAATTGTGAATGTATTGGCTTTGGATAAAGAAGGAAATCAAATAGATCTTGGTATTAGATCTGTCGATTCTGTTTTGGTCAAAGATCTTATTCTTGATCCTAGTCTAAATACCGATAATGAAACTGATCAACCTATTTCTGTATTTCCCAATCCTACCAGAGATAAATTGTCTGTTCATCTTCAAAATAGCAGTGCAGGAAGATTAGAAATTCGAAACATGCAGGGTCGGCTTATTGAAAAGCGAACAATGAATTCGAGTGAATATCAACTGGACACGTCGGGTTGGGAAAATGGTGTCTATATACTTTGCATATTTGATAAAGAACATGCATTTACGAAAAGGGTAGTCAAAATGTAGGTATCACATAAATGATACAAGAAAGAAAATTCAATTCCAAGTAAGAATTGATTTCTTAGAAACCTTCCTGGTATTTACCATTTCGATTATCGCTTGTTCCATTATAATCTACAAGAATTCTTAGAAACAATTTAGAATACTATAAATCCTCGCTTTGAGTGGTTGCTGTGACCGGATGGAAATTATTTTTACCTATGAGTTTAATTCATAGTGAAAAGACTAATCGAAATTTTATCAATAGCTTCCACCCAATCGTTGTTTTCATAAAGATCTGCTGACAATAGTTTTCATCTATTGGGATTGAAATAGGTTTTAAATGTGTTTAATTGTGTATCGATAGCTATAAGTTTTCTTTCGCCAGCTTAAGTTCATACATTGCCAGCGCAGTAACAATCAATATCTCTCCTACGAAGTAAAATACACCCCAAATCGTAACCATCCGCCAATAATAAATAATCAATACGCATGTCAATAAGCAATGCAGTAGATTTGCAATGGCAATTACTCGTAAATAGGAAGACCAATTCTTCACTTTTATTAAATAGCACGAAAATGAATATACCGCATATAGGGCTGCCAACAATCCGAGCGATATAAATGTAAGCCTCGGCATTCCAAAAAAACCACTGTAGGTGGCCAAAAGTGCCAAATACAAAAACATAGAGAGCAGTGCCCCATATCCATCAATCAGAAATATGGAATAAGGATTTTTAAGCTCTACCGGCAATTTCAATTTCATGCGCTTCACTAAAATAAAGTCAACAAATATAACGAAACCACGGCCCAACTAAGCCACTAAACAACTGAATTCCTGAACAACTGAACCAACTAGAAATTGATCATAAAAAAACGAATTCATTATTCAATCATAAAGAATACTTCACTAGAAAAGATGATTTCAACCATACAAAGCGAATGGAGATCTTTTATTTCTTTGATTTTTTATCACAAGGTAATTTGGTTCCTTTATTAAAAAGCCTCGCTTTACTAGTTTTACCACTTACTAATACGTATTATTTCCATTTTTTTGTATGGTTGAAATCATCTTTTCTAGTGAAGT
>JBCCVV010000202.1:0-12377 GCA_039194925.1 Bacteroidota bacterium | reverse complement strand
TCCAGATTATCAAGGCTTAGAGAAGTTATGAAAGAAAATGGATTAAACGCCTATATTATTCCATCAAATGACGCACATCAAAGCGAGTATGTAGCCGATCACTGGAAAAGTAGAGAGTGGATAAGTGGATTTACCGGGTCTGCAGGAATAATTATCGCCACATTGGAAAAATCTGGGTTGTGGACAGATTCCAGATACTTCCTCCAGGCCGAAAAACAGTTGGCTGGAAGCGAAATAAAATTGTACAAACCCAAAAATAGATTTGGTGCAGAATACATTCATTGGCTTGCCCAAGAATTATCATCAGGAGATGTCGTCGGAATAGATGGTTCCATTTGTTCCCTTCACAACTTTGAACGCTTTGAAAAAGAGCTTAAATCAAAAGGCATCAAACTGGATACCTCCCATGATCTTATCCAATATATCTGGGAAGATCGACCTTCGTTGCCCAAGGATAAAATATTCGAGCATGACATTCGCTTTGCTGGCAAATCGAGAAGTGAGAAAATAGATGAGATTCGAAAAGAAATGGAGCAACAGGAAGTGGATCATCATCTGATCACAACACTTGATGACATTGCCTGGATATTCAACATACGTGGATCCGATATCGAATTCAATCCCGTGGCTATAGCCTATACGCTAATTTCAAAAAATGAAGTTACACTCTACATAGATCAAGAAAAGGTAGATGATGACCTGTATCAAATTTTACAGCACGATTGGATCAAATTAAAGTCATATACAGCCATTCTGGAAAAGTTGAACTCGCTTCCCGAATCGGACAGGCTGTTATTGGATCCAAATACATGCAGTATTTCTCATTTCAAGGCGATTAATTGTGAAACCATTCGCGGAAAAACGATTTCTCAACTCATGAAGGCTCTCAAAAGTGAGGTGGAGATCAATCATACCAAAGGTGCCATGGCAAAAGATGGAGCTGCGTTGGCCAATACATTCTACTGGTTGGAACAAACACTAAAAAGTGGTGCAACCATTACTGAAGCTGAATTTGCCGACAAGCTTGCTGCAAATCGTTCTCAGATGACGGATTATGTAGGAGAAAGTTTTCCAGCCATAATTGGATACAAAGGCAATGGAGCGATCATTCACTATCGGCCGATGCATGAAGATTGTGCCGAAATCAAGGCGGAAGGATTACTATTGGCGGATAGTGGTGGGCAATACCTCGACGGTACTACTGATATTACCCGTACAATCTCCCTTGGCACACCAACCAAAGAAGAGAAGAGAAATTTTACCCTGGTTTTACAAGGCAATATTGCATTGAGTAGAGCTAAATTTCCTAAAGGCACTACGGGTGCACAATTGGACATATTGGCTAGAAAACCACTTTGGGATCATGGATTGAACTACGGACATGGTACAGGGCATGGCGTTGGCTTTTTTCTCAATGTACACGAAGGGCCTCAAGGCTTTTCCGGTATGATCAGCGCAGAAAGAGGAAAAACAGCACATCAAGTCGGTATGCTTACCTCCAACGAACCGGGCTATTACAAAGAAGGGGCCTATGGCATCCGAGTAGAAAATCTTTTGGTGGCCGTACCGTCAGACAAAGAAGACTTTATTGAATTTGAAACCTTATCGCTCTACCCCATGGACATAAAATTGATCGATGAGACGATATTTACTAAAAGTGAGAAAGCCTGGTTGAATAAGTATCACTACGAGGTTTTGCAGAAGGTAGGGCCACTGCTGGAGGGTGATGTGAAGAGTTGGTTTGAATTGAAATGCAGACCGATGAATTAAAGAGAATAGATCCTTGCAATCATACGTTCTAAAAATCGCTTAACAATAAATCACTTCCTTAAAAGCAAATACAATATAGCGCAGGAGTCCTGCGCTATATTCTTTATAGTTTTCAAATTTATGTTTACGTTTTGCTCTGATTTTATCTACTGAAACGAACTATATCTCGCCACCAGCGACTCATCTTTCTCTTGCGCGATAATCTCTCCCAAGACCATTGTCAATTTCTCAATCTTTTTTGCATAAGCCATTTTCTTGGACTCGTCGGCCTTTTCCTTTTTCTCCATTAATTTCTCTCGTATAGAATTAATAGTATTGGTGGCGAGATATCTGCGGAACATATTCCCGTTGTTAATTGCCATTGATTTGAGCATCTTGGTTTTTGACAGCATAACATCGGTTTCTTGTTGTAAAAGCAAATCAGAGTATTTTCCAAATACATTGAATACCTGATACACACTTACATTTTCAAGATTGCTCTCGATATAGTCAAGATGCTTAGCATCTCCACTCTCAGCAAATAACCCTGTCAAAAAACCTACCAACTTAGCCGATTTTTCGTTTTTCAAGGCATCAGCGTACATCAATGCTTTTGTTTGATCATATCGATCTATAATCTCAAGGGCTTCAATAATCGGAGGATAGGCCTGCTCCTTTTTAAGTACTTCTTCGGCCTTTTCGATAGCAGCTTCTCCAACAAAATCACCATATACTTTTATTGCCTTGGCGCGTGTAGAAGAATGTGCATCATCCGTAATCATCTTTTCTACCATACTTAGCATTGAAGCGTCGACTTGTTTTAATCCAGCGTTTCGAAGTGTGTGATGCGAATCGTTTAATAGTTGCTCTGTAAGCGACATAATCTCTTCGGTATTCGTCAGATAGATCAACGCATTTCGCTTATCAAAATGATTGGGAGAATATTTGATTAATGCCGCCCATTCATCCGGCGTTCTATCTTCTGAAATTTCCCCTAATAACACTGCTCTTCCATCCAAGACTGTCACGAGTGGTTGCTCATTAACGCCCTCGATTACAATGGTATCTTTTCGCGCATCGACAACAACATCATGGTAAGTTACAGAACCATCTTGTGCATATACTGCTGCCTCCAATGGAAGCACAAATATCGGTCGATGCGATTCTTCATCTTGCGTTTGTGTTGCATAGATCAATACCTTACCTTCTTTATAATCGTAGGATATATCCATAATCGGATGTCCTTTATCCATAAACCACTGATTAAAAAACCAATTGAGGTCCATGCCGGTCACTTCTTCAAAGGTCAAACGTAAATCAGCAATCTCAACCGCAGTATATTCATGGTCCTTCAAAAATTTTCTCATGGATGTAAAAAATGCATCATCCCCAATTACATTTCTAAGCATATGCAACACAAGTCCTCCTTTATTGTAACTGTGGGCATCAAACATATCTTCTTTATTCTCATACTCAAAATCAATCAAAGGATGCGTTCCTGTTTGATCAGCCATGAATAAATAGCCTTCCATCTCTGAAATTCGAACTGCATCTGCCGCATCTTTTCCATATTTGTGCTCGTACCACAGATATTCACTGTAGTTGCCAAAACCTTCATTTAATGTAAGATTTGCCCACGATTCACAAGTAACCAGGTTTCCATACCAATGATGAAACATTTCATGAGCAACAATTTGATCGTTTTCATTATCAATAAGTTCACGTTCGGTTTTTTGTACAAATTTTCCAAAGACAACAGCTGTCGTATTTTCCATAGCCCCGGAAACAAAATCTTCTGCAATCACCTGACTGTACTTGTTCCAGGGATAAGGATAATCTAATAGATCTGAAAAAAATGTTAACATCTCAGGAGTATGATCAAATATTTTTTTCGCAGAAGATTCATACTCAGGATATACAATATATTCTAACTGCTTACCATTCCAGGAATCTTGGACACGAACGAAATTACCAACCATCAACATAAATAAATACGGTGTATGTGGTTTGTCCATGAGCCAATAATCCGTTTTTGTACCATCACCATTGATCTCAGATGAAACCAGCTCTCCATTGGACAGGGTCTCCAGGTTTTCCTCTACGGTCAGATATATTTCCTGAGTGCATCGCTCATTTGGCTTATCAAATGTGGGGAACCATTTACTGTTGTGTTCTGTCTCGCCTTGTGTCCAAATCTGTCTTGGTTTATTGGGATTTTCATTGGTAGGGTTGATAAAAAATAAGCCCTTATCCGATGTAATGGCAGCACTTCCGCTCTCTGGCCCTTCATTGGGTTGAGCGGTGTAATCAATAAAGAGCAATATTTCTTCCCCTTTTTTGAATTCTCTACCCAAATCTATTATTAGCTGAAAGTCATCGTAGTCATAAGCTAGTTCTTGACCTTCTGGATTCAACCTTATACTATGAATAATAAATTGCTTCGCATCTAAAACCACTTCATCAATAGGATAAAATAAAGGCGTGAGCTCCAGCGATGCTTTTCCCAGTACATGTTGTTTTTCCCAGTCAAAACTCAACTCCAATTTTGTGTGTAGCAAATCGTACCTTCTCTCCGCTTCCGGACGGTAAACGGGCAACGTATATTCTTCTTTTTCCTCTGCTGAATCATAAACGGGTGCAGAAACTACGAGCGTATCCAACAATTCTATTTCGTAATCCATTGGAGCTTCATAGACAATTTCTTTTTTGGAACGACACGAAATCAGTAGAAAAAGTCCAAGGACGATTGACAATCTGTACATGAGCGAAATTTTAGATTTGCAAAAGTAAAATTTATATCGTGAATGCGATTGGTATTGGGATTTCGGTTAATTAAGAACAGAATTTGGGTAAATATGTTATTCAATTCGTGAAAAGAATTACCCAAGATATTTTTTCTACTTTTAACGGACTGAAAAATAACCACATGAAATATCTCAACGCTCTACTAACACTTACTTTCACCTTAACCATCTCAATGTCACTTTTTGGTCAGGAAGGAATGGAATACTACCTGCCTGAAGGAACCTACGACCCCAATATTCCCACTCCGATGGATGTGCTTGGATACAATCCTGGCGACTGGCATGTTAGTCATGATCAATTGGTAACCTACATGAAAGCCGTGGATGCCGCCTCGGATCGGATCGAGATGCGAGAGTATGCCCGATCTCACGAAAACAGACCATTGTTTATCTTAATCGTTAGCGACCCAAGCAATCTGACAAGGCTGGAAGATATTCGAAAAGATCACCTTCTACTGACAGATCCTGACCAGGATAATGTAGATATTACCAACTTACCTGCTATCCTCTATCAAGGTTACAGCATTCATGGAAATGAGTCGAGTGGAGCCAATGCGGCCATTGTCAATGCCTATTATCTCGCTGCCGGACAACATTCGGAAGTGATGCACACGTTGAAAAATACAGTAATTCTTTTGGATCCTTGTTACAATCCGGATGGTTTCAACCGTTTCGCTTCATGGACCAATACACATAAAAGTAAAACGTTGGTCAGTGATCCTGCATCCAGAGAATTAAACGAAGTCTGGCCTCGTGGAAGAACCAATCATTACTGGTTTGATCTGAATCGGGACTGGCTATTGCTTACGCACCCCGAAAGCCAGGGAAGAATTAAAGTGTTTCATCAATGGCGTCCCAATGTGCTCACCGATCATCATGAAATGGGCACGAATTCAACGTTCTTTTTCCAACCTGGTATTCCTTCCCGGACAAATCCCAACACTCCGCAGTTGAATCAGGATTTGACAGAAAAAATTGGGTTGTTTCATGCGGCTGCTTTAGATAGTATAGGATCTTTGTACTATACCAAGGCTAGTTTTGATGATTATTACTATGGAAAAGGTAGCACTTACCCAGATGCTAATGGATGTATTGGCATCCTGTTTGAACAAGCCAGTTCAAGAGGCCATTTGCAGGAAAGCGCCAATGGGTTACTTTCATTTCCGTTTACAATTCGTAATCAATTTGTGACCTCCTTATCGACGCAAAAAGCCACGGCAACGATGCGTGAAGAATTGATCAACTTTAAGAGAGACTTCTACCAAAAACAAAGAAAAGCAGCAAGCAATTCGAAAATCAAAGGATATGTCTTCACGGATAAAGACATCGTAAAACTTTCCAATTTTCATAGAATCCTGAATACGCACCAAGTGGATATATATCGACTCTCACAAGATGTGTCAGCAAATGGAAAGCAATTCAAAAAAGATGATTCCTACTATGTACCGATGGATCAAAATCAGTATTTGATGGTTAAAACTATTTTTGAAAAGGTGCGAGACTTTCCAGATAGCCTGTTTTATGATGTGTCGGCATGGACGCTTCCGTTGGCCTTTGATCTGACATATGCCGAAGTTACCAATTCAATAAAATACGGTAATAAAGTGGAGTCCATGCAACCCATGGGAACTTTAGATAAAATCAAAAACCCATATGCATACATCCTGGACTGGAAAAGCTACAATGCTCCAACCGCTATCTATCAGGTCATGAAAAATGATCTACGCACCAAGGTGATCAACAAAGCTTTTTCACTTCAAACGGGTGCTGGAGAACATCGATTTATGCCTGGTGATGTGGTCATACCCCTACAAAATCAATCCCTTTCTATCGAAGAAATTGAAAATCTACTACTTGATATCGTAGAAAATTATCATGTTGATTTTTTCGGAGTTAGCTCCGGGTGGGCAAGTGATAATATGACCTTGGGCAATCCAGCCGTAGACAAATTGGATATGCCAAGTGTTGCAATGATCGTAGGTGAAGGTGTTACAAGTTATGATGCAGGAGAAGTATGGCATCATCTTGATCAACGGTATCACATTCCATTGACGATGATTGACAAAAGGCAATTGTATCGTGCCGATATGTCAAGATATACCACCTTAATCATGGTCAATGGTCAATATCGCGATTTAAGAAAATCTGAATTAGAGAAACTAAAGGATTGGGTTAAAGACGGAGGAAATTTGATCTTGTTTAGAAATGCAGTTGGATGGGCGAGTGATCAGGAAATCATCAACTTGGAAAGAACGAAAAACTCAAAAAGCAAGTCTAAAGGAGCCGTAAGAAAATCGATGTACTTTCAATCCTCTGCCTATCGGGGTGCTACTGTTTTAGGCGGTGCTATCTTCGAGGCGGAAATGGACTTGAGTCATCCGTTGTGTTATGGTTACGATGACGATACTATTTCATTATTTCGAAGAAGCACTACATTGTACGAAGCACCTTCTAATCTTTTTTCCAGTCCCGTAAATTACACAAATAATCCTGTGCTGTCGGGTTATATACCACGAGAATTTGACAAAAAAGCTGCTGGAAAACCAGCGATCACAGTTCACCAAAGTGGTAGTGGCAAGGTGGTTTGTTTTCAGGACAATCTACTCTTCAGAGGATATTGGTACGGTGGAAATAAGCTTTTTGGGAATGCTATCTTTTTTAGCGATATCATTGATGGAAGGACAACTGCTCGTGAATAGCTGAAAAATAATAACCACAATTTTCTCTTCAGGAGTAACCGATACGCTATGAATGAAGTCTAATGAGTATGGAAAGACAATATTTATCCAAAACAGAGAAATTAAGTAAAGTAGGAAGTATTGAAGCTCCTTCTAAGGTCTTGGAAGCGTATTTTGTACGATATTTGGCCTTCCAAAACAAAATTGTCAAGGAAATCTCCGTAGACAGAAAAGACAAATAATATGAAACTTAATCTTATCCTTTCAATATTCCTTGCAGGAATTTTAATGCTTCCTTCCTGTAGTGAGAAATCCGTACCGGTAAAAAATAATGCCCAACTAAAAAAACCGGAGGTTGGCGATAAACTCCCAGAGGGTATGGCCAGTGAAATTTTTGACAAAGCACCAATTACCAACGATGGTGCCCCAACACTACAAGAACCCAAAGAAGATTGCCATGGTAAACGAAATATAGTCCAGAACCTGGAGGAAGTAGAAGGCAGCATTATGAATGTGGCAAATCGCTTTGTTATTGTAACGAACAATGGTACGAGTCGCTATAACCCCTGCAAACTTCCCGACAAACTGAAAAAAGAAGGTATGCCCATTCGATTCTCAGGTGATGTATTGGAAATCTTACCCGGAGAGCGCTTGGCAGCAACACCGTTTCGATTGAGGAATATTGTGGAGAGGGAAAAGTAATGAAGTTGAGGAGAGGACGAAGTACGCAGGGTGTTTCACGGAGTTACAACGGAGAAGTCACGGAGGAGCACCGAGATTCTCAATTTTAAGGTGACAAGGTAAAAATAAACTCATAAGCGCAGCGAAGTTATAAACAAGGAAGCTTAGCGACGAATACACAAAATTTCCTACCATAATTTTACATGCTTTTATCTATTGAATCGATGGCTAAGTCGAAGAATTCTTATTTCTGTGCGCATATCCTGAATCATTATTGCAGTTTGTTTTGTTGGAAGTGTATATATTGAAGTGATTTAAGAACAGAATTATCTAAACTATAAAACAAAACATTCATGTCATTTAATAAAAACACGAAACCCCAGGTACCTGCAAGTATGGGTAGATATCTCGTTTTGGGACTTTTCTTTTTATTCTTTTTTATAGCCCTTACCAATACCACATTTTTAACCATTGATTCCGGTGAAAAAGGAGTATTATTTAAACAATTTGGCGGAGGTTTGGACAAGGAGACGGTATATAACCAGGGATTTCAAGTCGTAGCACCTTGGAACACCATGCATATCTACGACATCAGAGAAAATGAGGAAAAAGAGACGATGGACGTACTTTCCAAAAATGGATTGAGTATCAATATTGATCTTTCTTACAGATTTTATCCCGAACCAAGTAAAATTGGTTATCTCCATGATGAAATTGGTAAAGACTACATAACTAAGATTATGCAACCGGAGATCAAATCGGCGACTAGAGAAGTCATTGGTCAATATCTTCCGGAAGAACTTTATTCTACCAAAAGAGAAACCATTCAAAAAGAAGTCTTTGAAAAAACAAAAGCGAAGGTGAGTGAGAAATATTTGCATCTTGATGCTGTTTTGATAAGATCGGTAACTTTGCCTGAAAATTTGAGAAACGCCATCGAAAAGAAATTGGAAGAAGAGCAGCTTTCTCTGCAATATCAATATAAAATTGATAGAGAAAAGCAGGAAGCTGAACGAAGAATCATCGAAGCACAGGCAAAAGCTGATGCGAATAGAATCCTAAACGCTTCCCTTACCGATAAAATCTTACGAGATAAAGGTATTGAAGCGACATTGGAATTGGCTCAATCTCCAAATTCTAAGGTAGTTGTAGTAGGCGGAAATGGCGATGGTCTTCCCTTAATTTTGAACAATTAAAGAAAAAGAATTCAATAATTTCGAGACAGTATTGCAGTATGTGATGCTGTCTTTTTCTTTTGCAATAGTATAGTCAGAAATTCTTTTAAAAACTCAGCCTCAATCCAAGATAACTTCACTTAAATGTCACAATTCTCGATTTTTTCAGTTAGTAGAGAAAAGATGATTTAATGAGCAACCAACTTTATTAATTATGCTAGTAACTACCAATGCGAGTGCTGTACAAGGTGTAGAAGCGCAAACGATCGCGGTCGAGGTAAATGCCGGTGGTACTGTGCAACAAGGCAAGCCATTCTATGTATTGGTTGGATTACCTGATAGTGCAGTCAGAGAAGGATTCAGCAGGATTGAAGCAGCAGTAAAAAATATAGGATACAAGGTTCCACGTGTAAAGTTGATCGTAAACCTGGCACCCGCGGATATCCGAAAAGAAGGATCAGCATATGATCTACCTTTGGCACTCTCTACCTTGACCGCTACCAAACAAATAATAGCTCCCGATCTCAACAAATATGTAATCATGGGTGAATTGGCCCTGGACGGAAGTCTTAGACCTATCAAAGGTGCACTGCCTATCGCCATCCAGGCCAGAAAAGAGAAATTCAAAGGGATCATCCTTCCTAAACAAAATGCTTCTGAAGCAGCAATTGTAAATGATTTGGAAGTATATGGAATTCAGAATTTGAAGGAAGCTGTAGATTTTCTGCAAGGAGACCTCGACCTACGACCAGTTGAACACAATACACGAGACGAATTTGCTCATAAGGAAAACATCTACGCTGTAGATTTTAGCGATGTAAAGGGTCAGGAAAATATAAAACGCGCGCTTGAAATCGCTGCTGCAGGAGGGCATAATATTATCCTAATCGGTCCTCCGGGAGCAGGAAAGACGATGCTTGCCAGAAGACTTCCCACCATTCTTCCTCCATTGAATTTGTATGAAGCGTTGGATACTACAAAGATCCATTCCGTAGCAGGTATTCTTCCACTCAATGCTTCTTTGGTCGCATCAAGACCTTTTCGTTCTCCGCATCACACCATCAGTGATGTAGCACTGGTTGGAGGTGGATCAAATCCGAATCCCGGAGAAATATCATTGGCACACAATGGAGTTTTGTTTCTGGATGAGTTGCCCGAATTCAAACGATCAGTATTGGAAGTGCTTCGGCAACCAATGGAAGAACGAAAAGTTACAATTTCTCGTGCGCGGGTATCTGTAGATTATCCCGCAAGCTTTATGTTGGTGGCAAGTATGAATCCATGTCCTTGTGGATTTTACAATCATCCTGAGAAAGATTGCGTTTGCGGTCCAGGAGTGGTTAAAAAATACTTGAATAAGATCTCCGGCCCATTGTTGGATCGAATCGATCTACACGTTGAAGTGACACCCGTCTCCTATGATGAATTATCAAATGCAGATTTTAAAAGTGAGACCAGCGAATCCGTGACGGAAAGAGTAATACGAGCGAGAGAAATCCAAAACCAAAGATTCGAAAAGTACAGCAATATCAACAGCAATGCTCTAATGCCCAGTCGTATGGTGAGGGAGGTATGTCAACTCTCGAAACCATGTACTATCTTACTAAAAACGGCCATGGAGAAGCTACAATTATCTGCTAGAGCATACGATCGTATATTAAAAGTTGCCCGTACCTGTGCCGATTTAGGAAATTCAGAAGACATCAAAATTGAGCATCTTGCCGAAGCAATTCAATATCGCAGTCTTGATCGGGACGGATGGGCCGGATAATTTCTTCAGATGGTATGTACGAAATGTACTTTTAGACTAAAAAGTAAGAAGTAAGACCCTGCAATGTCTTTTAGTGATGTTCATAAAGGTTTTTAACACTCTAAACTTCAATAGATCTTTTGTGATCATCCTCTCTCTACGAATATATTCTTCACCGACCTTTCATTAGATTGTATGTCAAATACTTCCAACAAATACAACCCTTCTGGCAATTGACTAACATCGATTTTATGGCTTGTCACTTCTCGAAAAATCAACTGCCCACGAAAATCATATAATGAATAATTGAATTCTCCTTTTCCATTCCGATAAATATGGACAATATCGGATGCGGGAATAGGAAATACTTGAAAGCTCAATTCGTCTGCGGTGCAATGGATCGATACATTACAATTGTAATTTTCCATATCCACGGCATTTCTAATATCTCGCAGCTGTTCTTGATCCACGCATATATTGCTAAGTTTCGGATTATTTTCAAATTTTATCTCTTCATTAGCACCATTGTGAATATTTATACATCTAAGATCGTTTTTATAGCATGTTACAATTCCGATATTTCCATTATTGCTCAAATCCAATTCGGTGATTTGATTTTCAAAACAATTCAACATCTCTAATTTATCCAAGTTGGTGACATCCAAGGAGGTCAAGTTATTTCTTTCACAGAATAACGTTATCAATTCTGGATTTTTACGCACATCAATAGCGTCTAATTGATTGTTTCTAACGGTCAACTGCATCAATAGTGGATTCGAACTGAGGTCTAGCTCTGACAAGTTATTATACGAACAGGTCAAACTCACCAGTTCAGTTTGATTGCTTACATCAAGATGATTTAATTCATTCTCCACGCATGTAAGTCTTCTTATTCGCTCATTTTTACTTATCTCCAGCTCACCCAATGGATTGGATCCACACGTCAAGTTTTCAAGCTCTAAATTATGACTCAAATCAAGGCTCTTTAATTGATTTAACTTACAATTCAAAAATTTCAGTTTCAAATTATTTCTTAAGTCTAATTCCTCTACAGTGTTACTTGATATTTCAAGTGTGACCAATTCTTGATTATTACTTAGATCCAACTCAGAAATAGTATTATTGCTGCAAATCAGTCGAACAAGTGAAGTATTATTGCTTACATTCAATTCCGTAAGCTCTGCAGAAGCACAAATCAATTCTTGAAGATTAGTATTTTGACTAATATTCAGATTCTCAATTGGACAACGGCTACATTTCAAGGATTCCAACAATAAGTTCTGACTAAAATCAAGATTGGATATTTCATTTTCAAAACAATCAAATATCTTCAAGTTTTTGAAATGTTCTATTCCAGATATCTCGGTTATATTTTGAAAGGCTACATCTAAACTTTCAACACTCTCCGCTTCTTCAATTTGAATCTCACCGTCGTTATTCTTATCAACTCCTTCTTCTAAAAGGGCTTTCTTAAAATTTATATCTGGAATATTTATTTGCGCGTGCAACTTAAAAAAAATACACCCAAACACGATCGATA
>JBCCVV010000201.1:0-12403 GCA_039194925.1 Bacteroidota bacterium | reverse complement strand
GATGTCAATTCCGACGAATTGAGGATGCGACAGCTCAAGTATCGTTTCATAGTCGTGCGGACCTATTCCACCACTTAAAAGAAATGGCAGTTGACCATCGTAATTGAATAGATTTTCCCAGTTGAATTTTTTACCACTTCCACCGTAGTTTCGGGTATGTGTATCAAATAAATAGTAGGACGCCATGGTGAATTTATCGATCCCTTTAAAGTCAAAGTTTTCGTCGATTCGGAATACTTTTATGATGGGGACATGCATAGCCACTTCATAACAATACTCTACAGGTTCGTCACCATGCAATTGAGCAAAATCCAGTTTGAATTCTTTTGACTTCCGGTAAACGGTTTCGGGATCTTCATTCACAAATATGCCAACCCTTTTCACAGAAGGTGGGAATGCATCGAAAATTTCAGGTTCGACGTCATTGGAAATGTCACGCACACTAGGTTTGTAAAAATTTAACCCTACCATATTGATATCGGCTTTACTTAAAAAAGCGATATTTTCAGATGATTTTATGCCACATACCTTGATGATCATTAGCCAACAGTAGATAACTCGCGAATAAAAGCTTTGCACGCTTCACCAGGATTAGCATTGATCATAAACCGTTCACCAATTAGAAAACCGTCGTACCCAATGGTTTTAAGCTCATTCACTACTTTTGCATCATGAATCCCACTTTCGGAGACCTTGGTCGTATCGGTTGGCAACTGATCGAATAGCCGCTTTGAAAAGTTTACATCCGTTGTAAACGTGTCCAGGTCGCGATTATTCACACCAATCAACTGAATGGCATCATCGTATTTTTCCAATTGCTTGGCACTATGCAATTCTAACAGTACTTCTAATCCCAGGGAATGGGCAAGCGAAGAAAGTTGTTTGACTTGCTCCTTGGTCAATATTTCGGCAATGAGCAAAATGGCATCCGCACCAATGCTTCGGGCTTCGATTACCTGGTACTCATCGATGATAAAATCTTTGCGCAGTATAGGGCAGAAATTGTACTTTCTGGCAATGGTAAGATCTTCAGATTTTCCACCAAAAAAATGATTGTCTGTAAGTACAGATAATGCTGATGCTCCTGCTTGCATATACGACATGCTCACTTCTTCGACATTCGCGTATGGGTTAATCGATGGTTTGGAAGGAGATCTTCTTTTGAACTCCGCAATAATTCCACTTTTGTCTTCTCTTCGGATGTAATGACTTAGAGAAACTGTTTTGCCCTTGAAAAAGGTGCTTTTTTCCAAAAGTGGAGTAGGGTACAGCTCTTTTCTCTCCTGTACTTCCTTCCGTTTGTGTGCTACTATTTTATCTAAAATATTCATGTTGTTTTTTATGCTCTTATTTTGTTCAATGCTTCTTTTGCTCTACCACTATCGATTGACTCTCTCGCCTCCTCGACACACGCCAGGATATCTTTATCCTGATCAAAACAGTGAATTGCAATAGCCGAATTAGCCAAAACGACGTCTTTTTGTGCCTGAGTACAATTGTTGTCCAATACATTCACAAAAATCTTAGCCGCAGACTCAATGGTGTCGCCACCAAAAATGTCACTCGGAGTATAGGTCGGTTTTCCAAAATAGTCAGGATTGGCAATGTACTCCTCTTGGTTGCTGATAATCTTGGTTTTTCCAGTTAGGGATATTTCATCGTATCCATCCAGAGCGTGTATAATGGCATATTTTTTTTCCAGCCCTTCGTGCAGATATTGATACAGGCGAGCCAATTTGAGATTGAAAACACCTACACTTTGATGATTGGGAAGTGCAGGGTTCACCAATGGGCCCAGCATGTTGAAAAAAGTTTTGACACCCAACTGACGGCGTATCGGTCCTACGGAAGCCAGGGCAGGATGAAACATTGGTGCATGCAAAAAACAGATGTTTGCCTTGTCCAATTGGGCCAGTAGCTTATCTACATCATTTGTAAATGTATATCCGAGATGCTCTAAAACATTTGAAGAACCACAGACGGACGATACTCCATAATTGCCATGTTTGGTCACTTTGTAACCTGCACCCGCCACTACAAACGAAGACAAGGTCGAGATGTTGAATGTATTTTTACCATCACCGCCAGTACCACAGAGATCAATTGTATCTGCTCCCTTGGTATCTACTTTTACACAGAGATCAATCAGAGCCTCTCGAAATCCTTGCAATTCTTCGACAGAAATTCCGCGCATAAGGTAAACAGATATGAAAGCCGCTACCTGTGCATCGTTGTAGGTATTCTTAGATATATTGATCAAGACCTCTTTGGCCTGGTCTCTGGTCAATTTTTCGTGTTCAAATAATTGATTGAGTATTTTTTTCATCTTAACGTTTCGTCTTTACGGTTAGAGAGATAAGAAGTTTTGAAGCATTTGTTTGCCATCATCGGTCATGATCGATTCCGGATGAAATTGAACGCCATATACTTGATGCTCTTTATGCTGAATAGCCATTATTTCACCATCATCATCAACAGAGGTTATTTCCAGATTGGAAATGTTGCTTTCTTTATCAATCACCCAACTGTGGTATCTGCCTGCGTAAAAGGAGGATGGAACATCACTGAATATGGGTGAAGAAATATCCGTTTGATGCATGATCGTTCGCTGTCCATGCAATACACTGTCCAGATTGCGCAATTGAGCGCCATAGACTTCTCCGATGGCCTGAAGTCCCAAACAGACACCAAAAATCTTCTTTTTGGTACCGTACGTATGGATTAACTCCTTGAGTAATCCTGCTTCTTCGGGAAGTCCAGGACCCGGGGATAAAATGATGTATTCAAAATCTTCTAGCTTTTGCAGTTCAAACTGGTCATTTCGCACAACTTCTACTTCCTCATTCAACAACTCTTCTACGATGTGTACCAGATTGTACGTGAAAGAGTCATAGTTGTCTATTAATATCACATTCTTACTTTTCATAACTATACTACGTTGTGATTATTTGTGAGAAGATTCGTTTACAGCCAGGACCAGAGCTTTTTTTAGAGCGGCCAGTTTATTATTGACTTCCTGGAGCTCTTTTTCTTCATCAGAGTCTATAACAATCCCCGCACCCGCCTGATAATGCAACTTACTTTCATAACTTAAAAATGAACGGATCATAATGGCATGATTGATATCCCCATTAAATCCCAGCATTCCAATGCCTCCACCATAAAATCCACGACTGGTAGGTTCCATATCATCGATTAGTTCCAACGCACGATATTTGGGTGCACCTGAGAGTGTTCCGGCGGGAAACGTATCTGCAAATATCTGATACGGTTTGATGCCTTCCTTTAATGTTCCTTTTACGACCGAGGTGAGATGGATGACATGACTGAAATACTGCACTTCCTTGTATTTCTCAACGTGGACGTTGGTCGTGTTTTTAGAAAGATCATTTCTTGCCAGGTCTACCAGCATGGTGTGCTCGGCATTCTCTTTTGGGTCTTCGGAAAGCTCTTTTGCAGCGGTGATGTCTTTTTCTACATTTCCGGTACGCTTGAATGTGCCGGCGATTGGGTGAATCTCTGCGATATTGTCTTTGATGACCATTTGCGCTTCGGGACTAGAGCCAAAAATCTTGTACGAACCATAGTCAAAATAGAAAAGATATGGACTTGGATTAATAGATCGAAGCGCGCGATAAACATTAAACTCGTCACCTCTAAATCCTTGGGCAAATCTTCTTGAGGGAACAATCTGGAAAACATCACCGCGTTGACAAAACGATTTGGAGCTTGTGACATTGGCTTTGAAGGCATCGTCGGTCATGTTTTTCTCTTCATCACCGCTTGTGGAGAACGTAAAGGTCTGATGATCTTGTTTATTGATAATCGTTATCACCTTTTCGATTTCAGAAGGCTCTCCTGCCGGAACATTTTCAATGACATACATTTGGCCATAAAAGTGATCAAAGACGATAATGTTTCGAAACATATCGTAGCGAATATCGGGGACAGCATATGATGGCTTTTGATCGTCCAATACGACGGTCTCAAAATACTTAACCGCATCAAATCCGGTATAACCAAACAATCCGAGGTAAGGTTGAATTTCCTCTGAAGCCTCAATTTCGTATTGCTCCAAAAATCCAGATACATCTTGCACTACATCTTTAAGCTCGGTTTGAATTACTTTGTTTGAGATGAAATCGTGTTGGATCGCCACATGCGCTTTGATTTCCAGGGTAGCGAGTGAGTCAAAACATATGAAAGAAAGGCTTCCTTCCTTGCTGCTGTAATCTGAACTTTCCAGCAAAAGCACCTCGGCATATGCTTCTCTCAATTTGAGAAAAAGACTTACCGGCGTGGTGAGATCCGAAAGCATTTTGCGATATGTTGTCTTTATTTTCATCTGATCCTATTCATATTTAAAATTACTTCAAAATGAAAAACGGCTTGTCGGGATATTCGACAAGCCGTTTAAACATTATTAATTAATGGCAAGGTCAATTCCCAAGTGAGAGTAGAAATTTATGCCACCAAGTAATAGTATGTTTTTTCATGCTTTAATAATATGCCGTAAATGTAAACAGATTATTCAAATTTTGTAAAACTTAACGAATAAATATTCATTTTCCTGTCGTCTGAGTTATCGAATTAGGGTAAACATTCCCTTAAAAAAGGCCGTTTCACCAGTAGAATAGACTACTTCTAAAATATACGTATAGATCTCCGCTGGTGCAATATCTCCATTTTCATATCGTCCATCCCAGCCTTCGGGAGGCAAATCATTATCATAAATCAGATTTCCCCACCGATTGAAGATCTTGGATCGTACAACTTCAATACACTCTCTTTGTTCTTCTTCAACAATAATATCAAAGAAGTCATTTCGATCATCATTATTAGGAGAGAATACAGTAGGAATCGTTACCGTATCAAGCACGGTGTGAATATGCGTATCTGAGTAGGTAGATTCACAGATCTCAGCACTGGACTTTACTACCAACTGGATGACGTATTCACCAGAATCAATGTATATATGTGTCGGGCTGATTTCGTCTGAAGTATTGCCATCTCCAAAATTCCATGAATAATCTTCTATAGGTCCTTCGGATAAATTTATCAATTGTATTTCCTTATTACACACATCTGAAGTATCTATTTGAATCTCAAAGTTGGCCCTTAGGTCACTGATTGAGACCGCTTGAGTAACAGCGACTTCACATCCATTGGTAGCGGTTAAGACAACTGTGACATCAAGCATGCCCTGAAGGGTATCTGGAAGAAAGACATACGGATGAGTTATAGGACTTACATTGCTTACGGAATTTCCATCTCCAAAACTCCATTCGAAGGATTCTACGTTATTTGTTTCGATCAGTGTAAACGTCACACTGTCGCCCAAACAAAATTCGTCCTTATCCGTAGTAAAGCTACCTTCTGGCCCCACAAGGGTGATTTGATCTGTGTGCATATCACTACATCCATAAATTGAATTAACGGTCAGGGTGATGTCAAATGTACCCACATTAAAAAATGCGCCTGGATTTTCATCAAATGATACTGTTTCATTGCCAAAATCCCAAAGGTAGCTTACAGGACCGTCGACAACGGAGTTGTTGGTGAAAAGGACGATTTCATCCGGGCAAAGATCTGGCGGTGCATTAATGGTGAAATCTGCTTCTGGTGGTATGATTCCTTGTATCACGAGATCATAGGTATTCTGACAACCTGTGTCATCTTCTTCTACCGTAAGACTTATAGGTACAATTCCAGCTTGAGTAACAGTCACTGTCGGATTTTGATCCATAGATGATCCATAGACACCCAAATCCCAATTGTAATTTAAGAATGATCCCTCCTCCGTGAAATCCGTTGCAAAAAAATCGATTTCACTTCCCAAGCAGACGATTGTACCTGGATTAGCAGAGAGATTGGAGGTGACCTCGTAAATTGGGATTTCAATAAAAGTCGAATCTATGCAGCCCAAGGCATCGGTAATTTTGAGTTGAACTACCAGATCTTCACCTCCACTTGTATTTGAAAGGAATTCAAAGTCTACCGGATTTTGATCCATAGATCCAAATGACCAATCCCAGTTGGTAATCGTGGTGTCTCCTACAGATAAATCGGTAAAGGAAATGGTACTTGGAAAACACATTTTATCCCTGCTTGGCTCAAAATTAGCTTGAATTTCAAAAGCTTCTGATTCTTTGGTAATGGTATCTTTACATCCATTCAGGTCCTCCACTACCAGTCGCACCGTAATTGGCCCCGGTTGATAGACTGCCTCAACCACTGGGTAATCAATTTGTCGCGGACGATTTGCAATGCCAAACCATTCGTACCCTTTGCTGCAGGTATTATCAACATCGACACTTGCAGAGGCATCTAGTTCAATGGGAGCAAAGGCACATACCTTTTCTGGAAGTTCAAAACTTGCGACAATATCACGGATGTACACATTTATACTGCTGGTATCGGGAGGACATTCCGTGTCGTCATCTGTTATTAGTACTACTTCATAATTGCCGGTGCTATCAAAAGTGTAATTAAAGACATCTCCGGAAATGGTATCCATATTTATGATGTCTCCATTCATATACCAAATCGAAGTAGTAGCATTGAGACTGCTATCCTGAAACATAACCGTATAAGGGTCCACGCAATTGGTCATGTATTTGATCAATGATTTTGAACCATTCACCGTTATAACATCACCATTAGCAATTTCATTGAAACAACCATTATATTCGATGGTTAAGGAAACAGGATAGGTGCCCGGTGCATGAACGAAGGTATGCGAGGCTCCCGGATCGGTATAACAATCGCTTATTCTTCCATCATCTGTGTCAAAGTGCCAGGCATCGATTCTCGGATCCAGATTAAGCGCTTCAAAACGTACACTATCACGAAGACAGATTTCTGTTTTATCGATGGTGAAATCAGAATCAATGGGTTCGCCAACATAAATCCATACACCTTCCGATGTGTCTCTACAACCTGCTTCATTTTCTATAATCAATTTCACATAATACTCTCCTGGATCATCATAGGTATGTGTCATATCATCAGCCGTCATAGTGCTGGCAGTGGTGCCGTCCCCAAACGCCCAATCCCATGAAATAATATCTTCTGTTGAAACAGACATTTCATCGAAATTAATCGTGAGCGGTGCACATCCGCGAGAAACATCCGGAACAAAATGTGCTCGAGGTGCTCGATGATAAAACTCTGTACTATCAATTGCGAAACATCCTGCAGCAGTCTGAATTCTAAGAAACACGGTAAAGGTATCCAATCTGCTGATGTAGAACGAATCTCTGGTAGGTTCATCATAGGTGAATGTATATTCCGGCCCACCAGTAAAAAAACTATCCAGCTCTTCAATGTACCAGTCATAACGACTAAATCCACTTTCCGGATGAGTAAAAGTATAGATCGCAGGGTCCGTACATAATATCGTTGGATCGATGGTAAACGCCGCACTAGGATCTTGAACGTAGACCGTAAAGAAGGTATCTGCGGAACATTGAGAAGAGGCTATGGCCGAAAATGTCACAATTTGAGGTCCTGATTCATCGAAACTGACAAGAGTGTCCCTTGAAGTATACGTCTCAGGAAATGCGTTAGGACCAAACCCCCATAAATAGGAACTAGCTAATGTACTCGTGGCAAAATTTGTCGGTACACCAATACAAACTGTATCCGGTACTGTAAGGTCAATTTTAGGTCTGCCTACTCTAACATTTCTGCTAAGCGTTACTACGCATCCCTCTCCATTATCTATAACTAATGTTATGGTATATGTTCCATCCATATCGTAGTTGGCAGGAGGAGGATTGTATTCTTCCGATGTCTGTTCATTTCCAAAGTCCCAAGAATACGTATACCCTGACATGTCTACCGTATTATTGGTGATATTAAATGTAGCCGGTGCATCGCAAATTACGGTATTATCAATACTAAACCCTGCTTGTACATTTCCAGAAACGGTAATGAAATCCTGGAACTCTTGCGTTACCTCACAATTTTCTAAAGATGATATTATTTTAAGGGCTACACTATAGGTTCCTTCTTCTGTATAGGTATGAATAGGATTTTCTTGATCGGAACTACCTCCATCACCAAAGCTCCAAAAGAACCCGGTAACTTGTGCGTTGGGATCAATAATACTTTCATTCATAAATTGAACCTGAAAAGGACTGCAACCAAGTTGTTCACTCGCACTTATTTGTACTTCTGGCGGAGTTAATACTGTTATTTCGACTTCTCCTATTTTTGGTCCACCGACTCCTTCAAACAATTCAGCCGTGTATATTCCCGGATCGGGATAAATGTGTTCCGGATCTTTCACCTCGGAAAAATTCCCATCTCCAAATTCCCAATAATAATCATCTAATGTTGGGCTGGTAAAGTTGACCGTTAGAGGATCACAACCAATGGTAACGTCGGCCATTTGAGCAGAGCCTATTGAAGCGGTAAAAAGTGCTATAAGTATGAATGTTATTCTTTTCATTGATTTATGTTTTTTCAGAAACATGTCTATTCCGTTCATATCTTTTCTAATTACCACATTTTAAAATTAGAGTTGAGATAGGTTTCGGCCATTTTCAGATATTGCTGGCGGGTAAAACCACACGTACAGCCATAATAGGACATGATGTTTCCTACATCCGGTTGGTAGTACTGCCCATTTGGATCGAGACCTTCCCATATGAATTCGCAACCATCTATCCCGCCTTGCCAGATCGTATCTGCCCCTTCAACAAAGGGATCTGCCGGTGTGTCGCAAATGAGGTCCCCTGTAGTTTCACAATTGGAGCCATCGACTAATTCTGATCCTGGGTTTTCAAATGTATGAAGGAGCCCAAACAAATGACCCAATTCGTGAGCTGCGCAACCTCCGGACATAAAGACCATTCCACTATTCATGTTAGCTATTCCTGCCACGGAAGCAAACCCACAGACCTTTAAAGTAGGACCTTTCCATATTTCTGAAATAATGTAAAAGTTTATTCTATTTTTTACATGAAAGAGCGTTTTTATTTCGGCTTCTTCCTGTGCGGTTACTGTGCTGTCAAATTCATAATTCGTTATCGTATCTACACCGCACAATTCAAAACTCAAACAAATCGGCGAAAATACATCATTGACAGATATCAATTCGTTTCGGAGATCATCCGGGGTGTAATTCGCCACTCCAAGGGAATCCAAAAAAATATGAGCATAAACTTGAAATTTCTTATCGAGGCAAGGCAGTTCTTTGTTGAGTGTTCTTAGTTCTCCCTGACTGTAAGACTCGGTGGAAAACACAATTAATAAAGCAAACAATAAATATCTCATTAGCAATGTATTCTTAGTTGTTTTAATTTATGTGATTATAATCTTGGGCAATAAATGATTGGGGTTACTTTTGGTTTTTTGTTGAAGATGAAAAGTTTTTGAACTCCTAATTCATAGGCTGTAGCCAATCCTTCCGAAGACAGATCGGATACTCCATGATCGTATGAAAACACAGCCGTCCAACTTTTATATTGCATTCCCAATAAAAGTTGTGCAGAATCTCCCATGCGATATCCCAGGCCGGTGATAATGGAAGTTTCTCCCTTTTTCTTTAATAAATATTGATTTCTAAGCTGGATTTGGATGTTGCTGGCACCTGGCATACTGGAATAGTAGGCCGAAGGTTCCCAAATCATTCTTCTGCTGGTTGCTCTTCTGTATTGTATGTGCGCATTCATCCTTCTGCCAATTTCACTTCTACCGCCGCCCATACCAAAATTGAAACTTGGATTTAAGGCGTGCATCATGGCAAATCCAATTTCAAATTTTGAGAATTTATCAATAGTGCTTTTATAAAGGACGCCAACGCTCAAGTCTCCATATCCGGCACTAAAATCTTCTCCTTGTCCATTCCCCATAATTAGTTCACGGTCAGGACTTATTGAGCTACCCGGTATGGTGCCCAATACTTCATCCTCGCTTATCCAACCATTTGTATTATAACCTCTAGAAACAAATCCATACTGCACTCCAATGGTAAATACATTCTTAAATTTTTTGTCCAAACCTATGTGATACGAAACACTGGGAGACATGCCACTCCAGGTTTGTCCCGGGGCACCAGCTCTGTCAGAGAATAAAGTTGCTCCCACGCCAACCCAATGCTGTTTGGTCAACCCAAAAACGATCGGGGAATCAAATGCAATAACTGCTTGCTGGAAAGGGTTGGGAGCTACAGATCTCCATTGATCCCGATACAAAAGGGCACCTCTGAGATTGCCGGCAAATGCTCCTGTTTGAGCAGGGTTAAAAAATGTGGGTGTGATAAAATAGTTTGTAAAATGTAAATCCTGAGCAATCAATTGTTTAGAGGATAAACTAAGAAATGTCAGGATTGTAAATAGCTTTAGAGTTCTTTTCATATGTTCATTGTTTCGGTTTATCCGTGGTAAGCATCCTTCTTACCATTAAGACTACCAAATTAGTAATTAACGTTGCAATTCAAAGGCTTTAATTCTAAAATGTAGAAAGTTGTCGCGATCAGAATTAAAAAATCAAATTTCGGATTACAAGAATTCAAAATGCAACTGTTCCTAATTGCAAGAAGGTGATAACTAGTAGTCGTCACCCATTTCGATTAGCTTTCGGTGAATTTTCCAAACTTGACTGACCAAGGAAACATCACCACTGTTATCAATAACAAAATCTGCTACTTTTTTCTTTTGAATTTCAGGCAGTTGGTTGGCGATTCTACGCTTCACCTCATTATAATCCGAATTATCGCGTTTTACTACTCTTTTAATCCTCATCTCAACAGGGGCGGTGACAACGATGAGGAAATCCAATTGCTTATAAGATTCATTTTCTACCAGAAGTGCTGCCTCCTTTATGGCGTAAGCTGATTTTTGTTGCTCAAACCACCTTTTGCCATCCAATGCCACTGCGGGATGTACAATTCCGTTTAACTTTTCCAGTTTGTCTTTATCGCTAAATACTATTGAGGCGACGTATTTTCGATTCAACCGACCATTGCGGTAATAAGCTTCTTTGCCTAAAAGCTCTTTTATCTGTTGTTTTAGTACGTTGTCAGTATTCATCAAACGTTTGGCTTCAACATCCGCATAGTAGACGGGAATATCCATCTTTTCGAATAGTTTGCAGACCGTAGTTTTGCCGGATCCGATGCCACCTGTGATTCCTACCTTAATCATCATTAGAGATTTGCGTTATTTGACAAAATGGAATTTCGGTGTCTTCCTCGATTTGTTCTTCGCTCACTTGCAATAGTTTTGCCTTGAGCCTTAGCAGAGTTTGTGCGGTTTTGCTTTTAGGAATTTTAACAACAACAAAAGGTGTTGATTCAAATACCTTGTCCGTAATTTGTAGACCGATCGATTTAATTGCATTCATGACATGCCCCATCTCTCCATATTCAAACGTAAGTTGAAAGGAGTCACAGAGCACTTTTTCTATTGTTTTTGCATGAGTTAGCACGTCAGATGTTGCTGTTTTGTAGGCGTTGATCAGGCCAGAAGCTCCTAGCTTCGTACCACCAAAATAGCGCACTACCACCACCAAAATATCACTGACTTCCTTGCTCAGCAATTGACCCATAATAGGTTTTCCTGCCGTTCCGGATGGTTCTCCATCGTCATTAGCTCTGTAGATTGCTCCATCTATTCCAAGCCGATAAGCAAAACAGTGATGGCGTGCCTTGGGATGTATCGACTTTACCTCTTCCATATAGTATTCAAAATCCTTTAAAGACGTAATAGGATAGGCGTAAGCGATGAATTTGCTGCCTTTTTCCTTGTATTCCCCTTCCGCAGGACCGGAAATGGTTTGATATGTATCCCTTGTAGTAATCTCCATAATCTTGTTGCAAGATAGTAAAGTCTGACGGCTGTAGGGATCAAAATAATCAATTCAATGTACGAATGAAGCTAGATTTTTCCACGCAGGTCGAAATCTGGGCTAAAAGTTCCTCTCCTCCTTTGCTCGGTAGACACGATACGTCATCATTATTTAAATTGATAAATTTGGGTGGTGGAGTACTAATGCTTAAACCCAACAATTATAGATATGGATAACTTCATGTTGGTATCTATTCCACGCGCTGTGATGGGTAAGAGTTCAAGGTGTTTTTATGAAATGACAGATGCAGTTTATTTCTTTTTTTGGCTAAGCTCTGCTTTAAATGCATAGGGCAAATTAAAATGATGTGTGGATTATTTTTTCTATTCGCTTGATGTTTCGGTTAAAGAAGCTTTGCTATTTCAAAGGTAGTAATTGCGAAGATTCAATAGGAAGTCAAAAAATATGTATATGATTCGTAACCGTATTTGGATGGAATGGCAGAATATGGCTTTTATAGATTTATTACACATAAAAAATAAATCAATGGTAAAGTCTTAAGATAGTACGCAATGTAAATATCATATTAGAAAAATATTTAATATAT
>JBCCVV010000200.1:0-12422 GCA_039194925.1 Bacteroidota bacterium | reverse complement strand
TCATGCAATTAGGGCCGATTACGACATTGCTTGAAGTGAAGGAACGGTGAAAGTGGGTTTGAAGATATTAAATTGAAGAGATTGGAGAAAGCTCTTCGGAGCGTTGCCGAGGAACCAGAGAGCGCAAAGGAATTACACGGAGATTCACTGAGAAGTCACGGGGTAGCACGGAGAGCTGGATGAGATTATGACTGAGTCATCCATTAGGACCGATTACGACATTACTTGAAGTGAAGGAACGGTGAAAGTGGGTTTGAAGATATTAAATTGAAGAGATTGGAGAAAGCTCTTCGGAGCGTTGCCGAGGAATCAGAGGACACCAAGGAATTACACGGAGATTCACTGAGAAGTCACGGGGTAGCACGGAGAGTTGGATGAGATTATGACTAAGTCATGCAATTAGGGCCGATTACGACATTGCTTGAAGTGAAGGAACGGTGAAAGTGGGTTTGAAGATATTAAATTGAAGAGATTGGAGAGAGCTCTTCCGAGCGTTGCCAAAGAATCAGAGGACATCAAGGAATTACACGAAGTTTCGCGGAGAGACTATGACGGCACGATGGCGCAGGGGATTGTTTTTTGGGGAAGTTTTCGAGACTTTCTTTAGCCACACTGATCGGCTGTAGCTTTCACAGACGATTGAAGTTATTGGTAAAAATTTAGCGAAAGAAGAAGGCAAACTGCAGAAACACAAAGAAAGCAATTCAGTGATTCGAACGATTCAAGCGATTCTGCCTTAGCAGCTCACACATATCTATTTGATAATCTATAAAATCTGATCATTAACAAAGTTGCTGAAAAGAACAATCCGACCAACAATCCCAGCCATACTCCCGGGGCACCCATTTCAAACGTAATCGCGGTAAAATAACTAATAGGGATGCCAATGATGTAGTAGGAAAAGAATGTAATAAAGGTTGGGATCTTCACATCCTGAATACCACGCAATGCGGAAAGCGCTGTAACTTGTAGTCCATCAGGAATTTGAAAAATCGCCGCAAAAATGAGCAGTAAAGAGGCAATCTCCACCACTTTCATATCATTGATATACAATAGTGGTAAGTACGATCGGAACAGCACGAAAATCAAGCTACATACGGCCATCATCAGTGTTACTTGAATAAATGCGGAAAGTCCGGCACTGCGCATGGCATTGTAATCCTTTTTACCCAATTGATTCCCTACCCGAATCGTAGCGGCCATTGCCAATCCTGAGCAAATCATAAAGGTCACGGATGAAATATTGATGGATATTTGGTGCGCCGCTTGTGCATTTTTACTCACCATTCCCATGATTAAGGCAGCTCCTGAAAAAGCGGATATTTCAAAGAAGTATTGCAAAGAACTAGGAATACCAATTTCAAATATTTTAGAAGCCATTACGCTTTGATATGTCTTAAAATTGCAAGCTTTGATATAGCACCAGAGGTTTTTCCATTTCAACAAAAGAAGTACAATAAAGACAATCATGAATACGCGTGCGATCAAACTCGCCAAAGCAGCTCCCTCCACTCCCAGTGCTGGAGCGCCTAACTTTCCAAAGATGAATATGTAATTTAAAATAACATTGAGTACATTTCCCAGCAACATGGCGATCATAGGTGGCTTCGTTTCTGACATACCATCGGAAAAACCTCTGAACGTCATAAAAATCATCATAGGAACCAATCCAAGCGCAGATACAAAAATGTATTCCTTTGCCAAAACAACCACTCCCGGATCTTGACCAATATCATCCAAAATTGGCAAACCCAAAATAAATAAACCTCCGGCGATCAAACCGATCAGTAGATTGATTACAAATCCATGCTTAAAATATTGTGATACTTTTTTGTCTTCACCGGCTCCATCGGCTTCTGAAATCAACGTTGGCAAAGCTACAGCGATGCCCATTCCAATAACGGTTGGTACCGCTATGATCGCAACGGCTAAAGAAACAGCGGCCAATGCTTCCGCACCCAATCTTCCAACCATCAAATTGTCAGCAACATAAACTGTAATTTGCCCCAATTGACCTGCCATAATCGGTAATGCCAATTTTAGATTGAGCTTAAAATCTTCGCGATATTTAGATATAAAGTCCATTGCGGTCGTAAGATGGCAATAGTTTGTTACAATTTTTTGGATATAGCCTAATTAGTG
Organism: Bacteroidota bacterium; assembly: GCA_039194925.1. Taxonomy (GTDB): domain Bacteria; phylum Bacteroidota; class Bacteroidia; order Chitinophagales; family Saprospiraceae; genus CAJXUU01. The sequence goes on along the minus strand of JBCCVV010000200.1, from coordinate 10,280 downwards.
GCTTTGCAAAGCCTTTTACTACTTTAAAACAAGTCTTTCATTTACTTTTTCCTAGATAAAAAAGTAACAAAAAATCATGGCAGCTTAATGCAGTATACATAGCCGTTCCCATATCGCACAAAGCTACCAAGGCCACGCTTCTATTTACTACTAGTACGTTCAAAGCACCTTGTATCAGTCCTTAAATTCAAGAAGTTTCAAAGTATTTTTGATTAACCCAAAATCGCACATAACTTATTACACACCAAACCGATGGCCGATTTTTGGATAAGCAGTCTACAAAAAAGTAAAGAAAGTGGTGCATTTGCATGGAGACACAATGAAACAATTGATTCATAAAAAAAGCCCAAGAAACAAGTTTGCTTCTCAGGCTTTATATTTATTAACCAGTCGCTATTACTTAAACGTGATTGGTAATTCTGCTCGGGTTTGATCCCATGCGATCACCATATGCACTAGATTTTCAGACTTTTCATCGAAAATAATAGAAAGGTTTTCAACTACCTCTGGATCAGATTTAAGGGAAACGTTCGTTCTACCGACATCTTTAGACTCATCACGATTTGCTGCACCCCAAGCTGGAAGATCTTTTGAAAAAATCAAATCCCAACTTCCGTCTTTAATTTCGGCATACAGAGCGTATCGTCCTTGTTTCAATTCCAAATCGCCGACCATCACATCCTCATAAAATACGACCTCCGTGGATTGATTGGCACCTACTCTCCAAACATCTCCTGTTTTTAGTAACTCTCCGAAGACCTTTCTACCTTTTTTATAAGGTCTGCTGTATACCACCTGAATTTTAGGAGTTAATTCTTTTTCCTCTCCTTGAAGGTAGTTCGTGTAAGCAGAATTTCCCGGGTAATGCGCCATATCCATTGGACTAAGATCATCTCCTGAAAATAGAACCGGATTAAATCCAATCGGGATCTCTACCCTTGTTTTATCCCACTGAATGGTCATGTGCGCAGTCTGATCATCAATCTCTCTGAAGCTCATTGAAAGTGCTTCAACCGCTTTATCTTCCAGTGATGTTTTCACTTTGATCGAAGCAACCGTTTGTGAAGCGTCTCTATTTTCTGACCCCCAAATTCCTCTTTGACTTGAGAAATTTACAACCCAGTTATTCTGATTGATAATAGCAGACATGGTGTATGTTCCACGAGCCACAGTAGTCCCTCCAATATCTACATTCTGATAAAATGTAATTTCCGTTGCTTCATTTGCTCCTAATCTCCACTCTCTGCCAAAAGGAACCAACGCTCCAAAGATTTCTCTTTCTTTCATCTTGGGTCTACTGTAGATTACCTTTACCTTAGGTGTGATATTTCGCTCATCCGGACCTAGATAATTTCTCCAAGCAGCTCTTGCAGGATAGTACTCAGCATCCAATGCGCTAACATCGACTTTTGGCCATTTTGACTCTTGACCGTAAACAGCTGACATAAACACAACGGCCAATAATACCATTAAAACTTTCTTCATCTTGATATTTGATTTTAAAATTAAACTCATTTTGATTTGCGAAGATACGTTTTCGCCATAATCATTCTGACCTAATAAAGACAAATAATTAATTCTAGTGGTAACAAAACCTTAATCTACGCCACATTTATACTTGAAATTCTTAAACTTTCACACATTTTTCCAGTGCCCATGTTAACCTTTTTAGATCTGGAGCTATAAAGTCAATGTAACTATTAAGTCAAAAGAATAATTAAGACACTCAAAAATATGATTAACATGAAAACAGTATTAAATCTTTGCACATTAATGGTTTTAGCAATGGCTATAAACGCTCAAACGGTAAGAGTTGAAAATGATAAAGTAGTCGTAACTGGAACCAACACAATGGGCATCGGTGTAGATATACCACAAGCTACCCTTGATGTCAACGGAGGGATTAAAATAGGGGATGAAACCACCTCGCATCCAGGACTGTTGCGGTTCCGCACGGGAGAATTTGAAGGGTTCGACGGTTCCGTGTGGAAAAGCCTTTCCGAAGAAGAAGATGGAAGCACTAGCAATGAACTCATTTCCACTATTCAACTGACAGATAACTTTTTACAAATTACCGAAGGAGGAATCATAAAATCCGCTGATCTATCTTCCTTCGATGGCCCTTTCGAACGTAACGGCAATGTAATTCGTCAAAAAGATAATTTTTCGACAGATGATTTTATTATTGGCAGGGATGATTTGCCTCAACCTGGTCAAACTTATTCAGATAATTTATTCTTCTTTAGTAAGGAAAAAGGTGCCTTCAGATCAGGAAGAATTCAAAATTCACAGAATTGGGTTCTTGATTCGTTAGGATTCAGATCAGCTGCTTTTGGCTTCAACTCTATAGCAAAAGGAAGCAATGCTTTTGCAATTGGACAATCTTCAAAAGCAAATGGGGCAGATACATTTTGCGGAGGTACTGGAAGCAGGGCAGATGCTCAGGGTGGGATGAGCTTTGGAGAATCGACGGTCGCATTTGCCGAATATTGCGCCGCACTTGGAAGCCATACCATTGCACCATCGTTTGTAGAAGTAGCTTTGGGGTATTACAACACAGATTATACAGCAGATAGGATTAACACTTGGGATAATGACGATCGTTTATTTGTAATTGGCAATGGAAACTCATCTTTCCGCAGTGATGCGTTGGTCCTATGGAAAAACGGAAAGATGGGCTTGGGTGAATCAAATCCTGAAGCCAGATTCCATATAAACGCCACAAACAATGAGGATGCACTTGAGGTATATGTTGGAGCTAATCGTGAGTTTTTCATCTCCGATGGCGGTCAGGTTGGAGTAGGTAACATTATAAATCCAGATGCCAAGCTTTGGGTAGAATCCATAGGCAGCGAGGATATTTTCAGAGTCAGAAGCAATGAGCTTACCAAATTTAAGATAAACGAAAATGGAGGGATTCGAAATAACAATTCTCCGGCAACGTTTGCCATTCAACTCCAGAATTCTTCGACCGAATTATTGGGTAAAGCACAAGCCTTTTCCTGGGACACTTACAGCGATATGCGCATCAAATCAAATGTTGCACCTATTGAATATGGATTGGAGCAACTTATGCAATTGGAACCCAAAGGATATGATCATCATGATTCCGAGTATTTTGAAGATGGCCGCGTTGTACTAAAAGGGAAAAAGACTTCAAAAGATATTGGATTCCTGGCGCAAGAGGTGTTTGAAGTCATTCCTGAAGCAGTTTCAAGACCAGATTCAGAAGAAGAACAACTATGGAGTATGGATTATACACGATTGATTCCAGTATTGGTGAAATCCATTCAGCAACAACAAGAAATGATTGAGGCATTAACCGAGACCATCCAGGCGCAACAGGCACAGATTGACGCTCTTAAGAATAAGTAACGAGGGCCAAATGCTCTACCTACGATTATGTTTCACTTCAACATTGAAGGCAGAAACTTTCTGATTTTTCAAACTCTTGCAGACGATTAATCCAGATTCACCCAAGTAGTTTAACAATTGAGCTTAATTCTAATTTATCTTCCGGCAATAAATTTTAAACTAATTTTTGAATCGGAAAAAGAAAATAAAGAAGTAGTTCTATCCAATCGTACTATTTTTTTGTGGCTTTTACAATTGGAACGAATTAAAAAAGAGATTATTGGTTTAATTTCGTTCCTTTTTTAATCATTCAGCCAGTTCTCATGAATCAGGAATTTTCTAAAACCATAAGAGCAATTATCTCCAAATATCAACCCCTTTTGGAATCTTATCCAGAGGAAGAATTGAATCATAAGCCATTGATTGACAAGTGGTCTAAGAAAGAAATATTAGGTCACTTAATTGATTCTGCTTACAATAATCATCAACGATTTATGAGAGCTGAAAAAAAGGGAGACTTAATGTTTGATGGATATGATCAAGTGGAGTGGGTAACAAAAAACAACTATCAAGAAAGGAAAAGCAGAGAAATTATCGGTCTTTTTGTTTCCGTGAATCTGCATCTGGCTCATCTTATCTCAACTTTAAAAGACGAAGACCTCTATCAATCTACCACGGATCACAATTTCAATCAAATCGGAATGCGTCCTATTCAAAAGGGTACTTCAAGTTCTTTGGCTTACCTTATAGAAGATTATATCATCCATCTGGAACATCATCTGAAACAGATTGTCCCTCAAAACATCTAAGAGATTTATCGCTTTTGTAGTCAACTTATTGGGTTCATACTACACTATCCTTATGAATTAAAAAGGCAGCATCACCCTAAAGTGACACCGCCTTTAATATTATCTCTTTTGAAGATAATTATATTACATCATACCTGGCATTCCGCCTCCGCCCATTGGTGGCATTGGTGGATGATCTTCAGGAATATCATTGATTACTACATCAGTAGTCAATACCATACCCGCGATAGACCCTGCATTCTGAATTGCAACTCTAGTCACTTTAGTAGGATCGATTACACCTGACTTTTTAAGGTCTTCGTACTTCTCAGTTCTAGCATTGTATCCATTCGCTCCTTTCAAACTCAAAACTTTGTGCAATACCACTGAACCATCAACACCAGCATTTTCAGCAATTGTTCTTAACGGATACTCCAACGATCTGGCTACGATTTGGATTCCCATTTCTTCGTCTTCATTTGTGCCTTCTACTTTTTTCAATGCAGTGGTCGCTCTTACAAGGGCAACTCCTCCTCCAGGAACGATTCCTTCTTCTACTGCAGCTCTTGTTGCATGCAATGCATCATCCACTCTGTCTTTCTTTTCTTTCATTTCTACCTCAGTCATAGCTCCTACGTATAGTACAGCTACCCCACCTGAAAGCTTAGCCAATCTTTCCTGAAGTTTTTCTCTATCATAATCAGAAGTAGTAGTTTCAATCTGAGATTTGATCTGATTGATTCTTGACTTGATATTTGTCTTCTTCCCTTTTCCTTCTACAATGGTCGTATTGTCTTTGTCGATGGTGATCTTATTCGCTGTTCCTAACATCGAAATATCCGCACTGTCTAATTTATATCCTTTTTCCTCAGAAATTACAGTTCCTCCTGTAAGAATAGCTATATCTTCCAACATTGCTTTCCTTCTATCTCCAAATCCTGGAGCCTTTACGGCTACCACTTTCAATCCACCTCTTAATCTGTTAACCACCAATGTGCCCAAGGCTTGAGATTCTACATCTTCCGCAATGATCAACAATGGTCTTCCTGATTGCACCACTTTTTCCAATACGGGAAGTACGTCCTGAACATTTGAAATTTTCTTGTCGTGGATAAGAATATAAGGATTATCGTACTCAGTAATCATGTCGTCAGAATTGGTCACGAAGTAAGGAGAAAGATAACCTCTATCGAACTGCATACCCAACACCTCATCTACATACGTGTCGGTTCCTTTAGCTTCCTCTACAGTGATTACACCATCTTTGGTTACTCTTTTCATCGCATCTGCAATCAACGTTCCGATTTCTTCATCATTGTTCGCAGAAATGGCCCCTACTTGCTGGATCTTACCAAAGTCATTTCCGATTTTATCACTTTGCTTTGCAAGGTTGGCAACGATGGCTTCAACTGCCTTGTCCATACCTCTTTTAAGATCCATTGGATTTGCACCAGCAGCTACGTACTTCATACCAGCTTCTACCATTGCTTGAGCCAGTACGGTTGCAGTTGTCGTTCCATCACCAGCTGCATCCGCAGTTTTAGAAGCGACTTCTTTTACCATTTGAGCTCCCATATTTTCGATTGGGTCTTCCAATTCTATTTCTTTTGCTACGGTAACACCATCTTTAGTGATGGAAGGAGCACCAAAGCTTTTTTGTATTACTACATTCCTTCCTTTTGGTCCAAGGGTCGTTTTGACTGCTTTTGCTAATGCATCAATCCCAGATTTCAATTTTGCACGAGCATCTGAATCAAAGGTTACTTGCTTTGCCATTTTTATATTTCGTTTTAAATTTTTTAAATAATAAACAACTGCACCTCAAATTCCATAGGTCTGGAACGGATACAGCGAGATTTGATTTTGTCTGATTATAGGATAACAAGAATGTCGTCCTCTCTCATGATAAGATAATCTGTACCTTTATAGTGGATTTCCTGACCGGCATACTTTCCATACAGTACTGTATCACCTTTTTTAACTGTCATTGCATTTCCATCTTTACCTGGACCTACAGCTATCACTTCTCCTTTTTGTGGTTTTTCTTTTACAGTATCAGGGATGATAATTCCACCTGAAGTCTTTTCTTCTGCCGGAGCAGCTTTTACTACTACTCTATCATTGATTGGCTTCATAGATAAAATGTATTTTTTTTGTTTGATTAACTAATTTATTTCCAACTTCCAGAGTATTGCACAATACGTGCCATGTGGCAGGAAACTGTCATATTAGCAGCGAAATTAATATTAAGGTAAAAAGGCCAGTAGAAATAGCAGTTTGCTTGTCATTTTGACATAAGAGTAATCCACATCTCATACCAAATATTGTATTCCGTAAATCGATTTTATTTTACGATCAGAAAATGTAACATACACTTTCAACCACACGAAGCTCGATAAAACACCTAGCCTCAAAGGGGGAAAATCCTATTTTGAAATAGGATTTTAGTAAAGATATTCTTTCGACTTCTGGTTTATATTTGAAGGAAACAAGGAAAATTAACTTTTCCATTTGAATTTTGAGATCAATGCAATGACTTCATGACAAAATAGAATTGTTGTCCAAGATATTTGACTTAAGTTATTTTCAGCTATTTCAATTTTTCAGCAACCATAAAAAGAAGATTGGATCAAGTCAAATCATATTTTGACATCCTAGTTATTAGCTGCCAGTATTCATCATCATTTTTCTACATTAAAACCAAAATCATGAGAAGGACACTAAAGTTATTTTGTATTCTACTTACATTAACAACCTCAAACAATTTAGCAGGGCAAACAATATCATACTTAACTGATGATGCTAATTTAACCACACCACTGCTTACTGTGACTCCCTGTGGTGCCGGAATTGGCAGTCCTTGCAATACTCCTTCACCAAATACAATTTTTGTATTTCCAGAACATCAAGAATTCAGTTTGCCGTCTACCGTTACCATGGACGCTACCGCATACCAAACCTTAAACAACCAAGACCTAACCGAAACTACATTAAATGTAGGTTCTTGTGTAAATTCTTATTTCCTTGTTTTCAATCCCGCAGATAATCCTCGAGCGGGTAGTTTTTCAACAAAAGCAACTATACGGTTTTCCACTCCAGTCATCGGTTTTATATATTCATCTGCTTTGCTGTATCAATCTCATGCAACCCTCGGTGCTTCCGGAACGACTTATCCTTCCAGCACGTCTCTAGGTGTAAATTATCGTCCAAATATCGGCTTTGAATATCCAAACCAGGATGGAATACAATTCATGGATGAATATACTTTGCTAATCGATATGACAGCATCCTATCCCGGTGATCAACTGCGTGTTTTAACTTCTTGTTGTGGATGCCATAATGAAAGCTCAGATGAGTAAATAAAAATTTAAGGATCAATCCAATTCACTCACTACTAACAAAATCGATAATCGGATAGGTCATGCTGTACCAATTCTATTTTTTGAAGACATTTCATATAGCCCTTAACACTATTATTAATAATTTAAAAATCAACCATGCGTAAAAAACAATCTAAAAAGAAAGAGAACAACGTAAAAATAGCAGTCTCTGTACATGAATCTAGCGGCATCTTATTTGAAGGTGATGCTGTACTTACCTTGACCCAAGGGCGATCTCAGGTCAAATTAAAGAAAGGCAAAGATCATCTCTACAAAGCAGATGTCACACCCGGAATATATCAACTTTCGGCCGAAGCAGGAAAAATGATGGCTCCTACCAGAGAAGTTACAATCACAGATCAAGGTAAAACCACATGCGTATATGTAGGGAGAAAAAGTTGGCCAAAGTATAGAATGGGTGACAACATTGTTCCTTTCCAATTCAAAAAAGAACTCATCGCTTTTTGCTTTCCAACAAGGCTTCCAAAAGAAAAAGAAATAAAGAGAATTGATTCTTCCTTAAAAAAGAAGTTTAAGCTAAAACCATTTATCCTTGGCAAAGAACAAGAAAATCATATGGTCGGAAATGGCTCCATATGGATTTATGAAATGAACAACGCGGAAGATGCATTACATATCCGAAGAGAAGCTAGAAACCTAACGGATATAGATATCAGAATTGGTTCACCTGTTGACTTAAGCCAAGGCCAGGTAAAGGTAATTGATAATCAATTCGTGATTAGATTCAAAAATCACCTGAAACCGAATCAAATTGACGGATTAGTCAAAGATGTTCAAGGCCGTAGCCTGAGAAAATTTATTCAGGCTCCTAATGCCCATCTCGTTGAGTTTCTTGAAGGTGACCTCAAAGACCATTTGAATATTATTGAATCATGGTATAAAGAAAAATTATTGGTCTATGGAGAACCAAACATCCTTGCAGAAATAGAAGATGATGTTTTTCCAGCGGATCCACCAAATGATACATTGTATGGTACACAGGCTAATCTTACCTTGCAAAATGCAGATGATGCATGGCAATTTTTAAATGGAATAAACCCTAATATTACTCTGGGAAGTACCAATGTTACCGTTTGCTCAATTGACCGAGGTATTGACACCGATCATCCAGATATTGGTGGAAATTTAACAGATGGGTTACCACAATTATCCCAATGTTATGATTTCTCAGGAATGCAGCCCTGTACGGTAGCTGGATATACACCGGATACGGATCATGGAATGGGTGTCTATGGGATTATTGCCGCCAATACCGACAATAACTCAGGAATCTCCGGCATCGCCCCTAATACACATCAAATAGGATTGGAAAGACCCTCGCTCACCGCAGTTCATTATGGTGACATGCTCTTATGGGCAGCGGGATTCGTTACCAATAACACCACATCTGGTTGGCCTGCAGAACCCATAGCAAATCCAGCTGACATCATTTCTTGTTCGCATGGCTCCAATGGTTTAGCACTTTCTGGTCTAATGGATGACACATTTGAGTACTTAGCCACTTATGGTAGAGGAGGATTAGGGACGCTCATGATATATTCTGCCGGAAATGGAGCTATTATTGGTGGTGTACGAGTGGCTCAACTCATCACTGGATTCAGAACTTGGGCAGCACATCCAAGAACTATGGCCATTGGCAACTCGAATCAACCTAATGCCATGGGTGTCGAAGTAAAAAACAACAGCTCTAATTTTGGACCAGAACTTGATATCTGTGCTCAAGGAAATGGTGCGCCTTCTTTAGACAGCACTGGGGGCACACAAACCTTTGGAGGCACCTCAGCAGCTGCTCCGACAGTAGCTGCAGCAGCTGCATTGATGTTGTCCGTTGAAGACCGAATGACGTGGATCAACCTTAGAGACACTTTAAGAAATACAGCAGTAGTAATAGATCCGCTCAATGCAAACCCTGTAGGACAATGGGTTGGTGGATTCAGTCAATGGTATGGATTTGGTCGATTAAATATATTGGCTGCTGTGCAGGGAGCTAATACTTTTGATCCTGGTTCTGTCAATCTTGTGATAAGAGAGAATCAAGCAGATAACGGTCAGATAGTTCCTTCTGGAGGTGTCTTTTATAGAAGTAGTGATATATGGATAAGAAATGCAGATCCCAGTACTGAAGGCATAGGTGACCCCGCCTATAATGTCGATCCTCCTCACCTCAATGCTATTTCAGGAGGTGATAATTGGGTTCGTGTGCGAGTAAAAAATGTAGGTACGGCTGCCTCTTCCAACTTCTTTGTCAGATTATACCTTACCCATTTCGCTGGTTCACAGTTTGTATATCCCAATGATTATATTCCTAGTGGCAATCCAGGAGACCCTATTCCCAGCCCATTGGTTCTAGGCACCTATTTAATTGGCGAACAATTCGTAAACACGATCGCTGCAAATACGGATGCCATTTATAACTTCCAATGGCCAGCTGCCTTGGTCCCACCTGAAATTGTAGGAGGAACACGTTGGCATCCATGCCTATTGGCTGAGGTATCTCCACATACAGGCCCTACTCCTTCTGGTAATCTTGTATATGACAATAGTAATCTTGGACAAAGAAATATTACCATCGACTACTCTGATGATAATAGCGATGATACTTTTGAAGCTACTGGAGTCATCGGAAATGCAACAGACTTCTCCAGAAGCAAAAGAATCGTATTGCATAAAGGTTCGCTTCCCAAAAGTGCCACGATCTGGATTCGATTTTTAGACGAAAGGATCGAAAAAGATGTAT
>JBCCVV010000199.1:0-12448 GCA_039194925.1 Bacteroidota bacterium | reverse complement strand
TACATACGAAGTTTTACTCATACTAAATTTTAGGAACCGCCGTGATACGGAACCGTACGTCCGGTGGTGTGAGAGGGTTGAAGTAAAAGTAAGGTCATACCATGTTGTACTAGCCGCTCTTTTACTTCACTCTACTCGATATCATATTTTAATATTTAAACGGGGAGTAACCTAAAAGCCTAAAAATAAAATAATCGGTTTCGCAGGTCTTATATGTTTACCCGAAAAAGGGGAGACTGACATTGGATAGATTTCTTCCTGAATATAGGGGGATGAGAATAGCCTCAGAAGTTTCTAAACGGATATTAGATTTTGGTTTTAGTAATCTAAATTTTGAAATAATAATCGGAATAGCAATGCCTGAGAATATAGGTTCGTGGAAAGTTCTTGAAAAGATTGGATTATCACTATACAAGGTTGATGAGTACAGTGTTGATGGGGGAAAATATTATTGGTATGAAATAAACAAAACTAAATACAACAATCGTTAAAACATCAATAGCCCCTATCCGAAGTGTGCTAAACCGAACGATTAAGCACGGATAACTTAGTCTCAAAAAAAATATTGTCTTGTGCCTAGAATGACTCTCCAATAAAAAAATAAAAGCCAGTGCCTTCTTCTGTCACTGCAAAATCAAATCGTGTCCAAATATCTTTTTGGGGAAACAATAAAAATCGCAAACCAACACCACCGGAAACTTCAATGTTTGATACATTCAGTTCATCTACTTGATTGAAAACCGAGCCCGCTCCAGCAAACACGGCAAAACCTAATCGTTTAGTGAACTTTAATGGAATAGGTAAAAAGCGATATTCTATTTGAGTGGCCATTTGATTTCTGTCCCTATACCGTCCATAGTAGTAACCTCTCATGATACTTTCTCCTCCCATTAGGGCGAGTTGATTAAATGGAATATCCCCAAAATTGAATTGCCCTAGTACCTGAATTGCCAATACATTATTTTTGCCCATTGGCCTATAAGCTCGAGTATCAAATAAGATGGAGGTGAACTCATATGTACTTCCCCACGATGGATTATAATGTAGAAAAGCTAATTCTGAAAATAATCCCTTCCTAACATTTAGGACGTTGTGTCGGTCATCATGAATCAATCCTAAGCCTAACCCGATATTACTAGATCCTTCATGTCCTAGGGGAAACTCGAAATTTGGACTCTCAGGATCATCAAAGACAAAATTAACTCCTGATAATCGTTGCAAATCGAATTCTAAACCTAGATAAATGTTGTTTTTCAATCTTCTTAAAACACGTTCTTTTAATAGAATTTGATTCGCCTCTACCGTAGCAATATGTTCAACCGGTGTATCGGTACCTATTCCATGATAAAAAATCGGGAAGCTTTGAATACGTGCCCGACCAAGGAAAAACCAACGATCCTTATCGGAATAGATAGCATGGTCAAACCAAAATCCGTACTGATTCTCTAAGGTGAAAAAGGTAAATGCATTTATCTCACTTAAGCGATTCGTAGTATCTCGATTGGCGAAGTATACATACAAAGCACTCGCACCTATCTCCCAACTAGTTTCCGGAGCGTAGGCCAGTGTAGGGTAAGCCACGAGTTGTGGTTGTGATTTATCACTTTTATTATTGACAATATTATCAATATATCGCTTGAAAAAATTCTGAGCATTTATAGTTGTATTGAATAATAACAAAACCGTGGTCACGGCACTTAGAAAAGCTACCCTTATAAGATGTTTTAATTGTTCTTTCATTTAGAGGAGATAATCAATAAAGTGATTTAAAATTAAACGTATTACTATGAAGTCGTTTGAAAACGTATGTTAAAATGATTTGTAAGTGCTTGATTTTCAATTTAAAGCTCTTTATGAAATTCATAGCTATAGGTTGAAAAAAACTGAATAGATTGGGCTCATTGACTTGCAAAGGAATTAATAATATGTTTTTAAACGGCTTCTATATGTCAGAATTTTAGAAAGGCCGAAATTAGTAAGTAAAACTTGAAATTCCTTTACAAACGTCGAGAAATGGATTTACATTGGAATAATCACAACGATTTATTTTCAGAAGGTATTGATTACTGGCTGGTCTTCTTAAAGCACTCTATCCATACTCCGAATTCAGCTTTTGTTCACAACGCTGCTTGTATTCCATTATCCATTAGATGAAGAAATTGTTTATTGGTTATCTCACTTATGCAAATCCAGCGACTGGAATAGGACCTGCCAGGTGGGAGATTTTGTATGAAAAAACGATTAGCATTCAGTGCGTAGTGATCGGTGTAAAGATTGGTGTATTTTATTTAGGATTAAGGTGCTTCAAGATACATCAGGAATTATCAGATTTAATTCATGTTCTCGTATAATTATAGCTTTTTTGACGAAAAATAAAAAAAGGCCTTGAGTAAGAATCAAGACCTTTTTCAAAATATATCTGATTATTTCTTTTTCTTGAGTTTAGGAGAAATCATAACGATCATTCTACGTCCTTCCATTTTTGGTAATTCTTCCGCTGCACCAAACTCTTCAAGCTCTTTTAAAAAGCGTAAAAGCAATAATTCCCCTCGATCTTTAAATACGATGGTTCTCCCTCTAAAGTGTACATATGCTTTTACCTTAGCTCCTTCGGATAGGAATTTTTTCGCATGTCTAAGTTTAAATTCAAAATCGTGGTCATCCGTATTTGGTCCAAAGCGAATTTCTTTGATCACGGTTTTCGCCGTCTTAGCTTTGAGTTCTTTTTCCTTCTTTTTACGATCATAGATGAATTTTTTGACATCTATGATTCTACATACCGGTGGGTCCGCTTTGGGGCTAATCTCAACCAAATCCAACTCTACCTCTTCAGCCCATCTTAACACTTGATTGGTAGGATAAATGTCAGATTTAATATCTCTTCCAACAGCTTCACTTATTGCTTCTAAATTATCTCCAACTAACCTGATTCTTGGGACTCTGATATCTCTGTTTGTTCTGAATGAAAATCTTTGTTCTCTTCTTCCGTGATCTCTTTTCTTATGTCTAGCCAAATGTTTTTGTTTTATGAAAAATTAGTTTTTTGTTTAATTTCTATTCGAAAATACAAAAAAGTGCAAAAGTATACCTACTAATGCACTTTTTTGATTCTTAGTTCCGCAATTACTCTGCTATATCTTCTTCTTTGTTTTTAACCTCTTCCGCAGTAATAACAAGGCCATCTTTTTCCTTATTTAATACAGCGACGAGTTTAGCATCTTCTTTCGGGTTTTCATTCAAAATGAATTCAGCCAAAGGATCTTCTATATACTTCTGAATTGCTCTATGCAATGGTCGAGCACCAAATTGAGGATCAAATCCTTTTTCAGCAACAAACTCTTTTGCTTGCTTGCTTAATTCAAGTGAAAACTCCATTCCTTCCAGTCTTGCATACAATTGTTGGAGGGCGATATCAATAATCTTAAAGATATCGTCCTGATCCAAGCTGTTGAAAATAATAACATCATCAATTCTATTCAAGAATTCCGGGGAGAAGGTTTTTTTCAAAGCTCCTTGTATTACAGATTTGCTATGGTCATCTGAGGCTTTCATTCTAGCTTGCGTTGCAAATCCAACACCTTGTCCAAAATCTTTTAATTGCCTTACTCCTATGTTAGAAGTCATGATGATCAAGGTGTTTTTGAAATCTATCTTTCTGCCGAGACCATCTGTTAGTTGACCATCGTCCAATACCTGAAGGAGAATGTTGTAAACGTCAGGATGCGCCTTTTCAATTTCATCCAGAAGAATCACACTATAGGGCTTTCTTCTTACTTTTTCGGTAAGCTGTCCTCCCTCTTCGTATCCTACATATCCCGGAGGCGCTCCGATAAGTCTGCTGATTGAGAATTTTTCCATGTACTCACTCATATCAATACGAATTAAAGCATCGTCTGAGTCGAACATATATCTTGCCAGCGCTTTCGCCAATTCTGTTTTTCCTACACCTGTAGGTCCTAAAAAGATAAACGAACCTATTGGCTTATTTGGATCTTTTAGACCTACTCTATTTCGCTGAATGGCTCTACTGACCTTTACAATTGCTTCATCCTGACCAATGATCATTTTTTCCAAATCCTTAGCCATGGTTACCAGCTTATTGCTTTCGCTTTGGGCAACTCTATTAACCGGAATTCCAGTCATCATAGAAACAACCTCAGCAATCTCATCTTCACCAACTGGGTATCGCTTGGTCTTACTCTCTTCTTCCCACTCTTCTTTTGCCTGATCCAATCTTCGGAGCAATTTAGATTCATTATCTCTCAAATCAGCAGCCTCTTCGTACTGTTGATTCTTAACCGCCTTATTTTTATCTTCTTTGATCTCTTCGAGTTGTTTTTCCAACTCTTCGATATAAGGAGGAACATGAATATTTTTTAAGTGGGTTCGAGCACCTACCTCATCCAATACGTCAATAGCCTTATCCGGTAAGAATCGATCAGAAATATAACGATCACTTAGTTTTACGCATGCATCAATAGCATCATCAGAATACGTGACATTATGAAAATCTTCGTATTTGTTCTTTATGTTGTGAAGAATGTGAATCGCTTCTTCTGAACTAGGAGGTTCCACCAATACTTTTTGAAATCTACGATCCAGTGCCCCGTCTTTTTCTATGTGCTGTCTGTATTCATCTAATGTTGAAGCCCCAATGCATTGCAGCTCACCTCTTGCTAAAGCTGGTTTAAATATGTTCGAAGCATCCAGCGATCCTGTGGCTCCACCTGCACCTACAATAGTATGTATCTCGTCAATGAAGAGAATTACATCTGAAGCTTTTTCAAGCTCATTCATAATCGCTTTCATACGCTCCTCAAATTGGCCTCTATATTTAGTGCCAGCTACAAGTGCGGCTAAGTCGAGCATTACTATTCGTTTGTTGAACAGCGTTCTTGATACTTTCTTTTGATTAATACGTAACGCAAGACCTTCAACAATGGCAGTTTTTCCAACACCAGGCTCTCCGATTAGGATAGGGTTGTTTTTCTTTCTTCTACTGAGGATTTGAGATACTCTTTCAATTTCTTTTTCTCTTCCGATAATTGGATCTAATTTACCTTCTTCAGCAAGTCTGGTTACATCTCTTCCAAAATTGTCCAATACGGGAGTTCTGGATTTACTTTGTCCTTTTCTGGAAGCTGAATATTCGCCTCCTCCTTGATTTTCATCGGTGGGAAGGTCTGAGTCAGAAGGAGCTTGAGAATAAAAATCAGAAATGCCTTGATCCATTTCTTGCTTTACATATTCCAATTCTGTCTTGTAAGCTTCGTAGTCAATTTCAAAATTATCCATTACTTTTGACGCTAGATTATCCTTGTGTTTAAGAATTGACAACATCAAATGCTCTGGTTTGATTTCTTCATTTTTATAAACCTTGGCCTCCAGAAAGGTGACTTTCAGAACTTTTTCGGCTTGTTTATTTAAAGGAATGTTTCCGACATTATATGTAGTCTCATCTCTTTTAGAAGTTGATGAGGTCTCCTCTACTTTGAATTTCAACTCATCCATGTCTACATCCAAAGATTCCAAAACTTTGATCGCTAAAGAATCTTTGTCCTGAATCATGCCTAATAACAAATGTTCAGTACCTATATAATCATGTCCAAGTCGAATCGCTTCTTCTCTAGAGAGTTGAATGATTTTTTTCACCTTGGGTGAGAATTTTCTATTCATCTTAATTTGTTATATATTATTACAATTATAAATATAATGATTTATCGCAAACCATTACATATCACAAATTATAAGCAGTCAATATAGTGCCAAATTGAATATACTGCTTTAATGGCAGAATTCAGTTGGTTTTATATGTCTATTTGACATAACAACTTGTAATAGTATGACATTTGAATATGGCATTATGTTTCTTATTAACGTAAGTTTAAGTCATTTTAATGAAAAGTGCTACCTTTTTTTTGATTCTTATCGGTGAGATTGCAAAGTATGTTGATCAATTGATAAACTGAACGACAAAAAGATGGCTATGGGGTGAAGCGTACCCCTAAGTTTCAATAATTTAGGATGATTGAAATTTTACCAAACGACCTGTCTTTTTTCTTAAAACAGGGTTCTTGTGATTACTATATCATTCGATTTTCAACATTTTTGGTAGGTTGTCGTGAAAAATGATAAATTTGCATACCATTCAAAACAATTTGACGTAAATCAAATTAGTTTAATCAGAGTGATAAAATTATCAGTATGAAGTTTAGTTTAGACAAACAAGAAAAATATTCTGTTTTTAGCTTAGAAGAAGAAAATCTTAACAGCCTTTTAGCGCCAAGCTTGAAATCAGAATTTGTATTTTTAAGAAACGAAGGGGTTAGACATCTCATATTTGATTTAAGCAATGTTAAATATGTAGATTCATCAGGGCTAAGTGCAATTCTTACTGCAAACAGACTCTGGAAGGGGTATGGTACATTCATACTGACTGGAGCTCAACACCCTCCCGTTCAAAAACTTATAGAAATTTCTCGGCTAGAATCCATTCTTACCATTATACCAACAGTACAAGAATCTGTGGACTATGCTATGATGAGTGAATTGGAGAGACAGATTACGGAGGAAGATTAGCCAATGGCTAAAAAATTCGAAGTTACAATACTTGGTGTAAATTCTGCCTATCCTATACATGGAAGGCATCCATCCTGCCAGATAGTAAATTACAATGATCGGTTATACATGATCGATTGCGGAGAAGCAGCGCAGATTCAATTGTCTAAATATTCAATCAAAAAAGGTAAGATTGACCATGTTTTTATCAGCCATTTGCATGGGGATCATTGTTATGGATTGCCTGGATTATTGACTAGCTTCGCTCTTCAAGGACGCAAGTCTACTCTTCATGTTCATGGTCCAATTGGTATCCAGAAATTCATAGAAGATATTTTCAAAGCATCAGGAGCCTTTATGCCTTTTGATCTTGATATATGTGAATACGATACAGAGGTTGAGACCAAAATTAATGTTAATCCAAATCTTACCGTAGAAACTTTCCCACTTAAGCATAGAGTGCCGACCATGGGGTTTCGGTTCAAAGAGAATTTAGTGGAATGGAATATACGATCTGAAGCTATTTCAAGGTATGATTTGAGTATTGAAGATATTAAAGCCGTTAAAAAGGGAAAAACCATTGTTAGGAATGGTAAAGAAGTGGATGCCAAAGAATTGACCTATCCTAAAACTGAACCACGATCCTATGCTTATTGTAGTGATACAGTTTACGATCCTGAACTCATTCCGGCCATACAACAGACATCTTTGTTGTATCACGAAACAACGTATTTGGATGATTTGAAAGAATTAGCGGAAGAGCGTATGCATTCTACCTTAGGTCAGGCAATTGATTTGGCTGTTGCGGCAGGAATAAAAAGATTAATCATTGGACATTTTTCATCACGATACAGAAATACGGAGGTTTTTTTAGATGCCGGAATTGATAGATTTGAAGGATTATTGTTGGGAGAAGAGGGTAGAGTCTATAAGATTTAAGAAATCTGTTTTAACGCGTTCACTTAATTTATATAAATTAGATTTACATAATGTAACTAAATGGAGCAAGGAGAAGGAATATTAAAATCCATGCATGGTCACAAACCATTCAAATTATTTCTATTGTTGGCCGGCTTCTTCATTGCCAATACGTTGGTGGCAGAGTTTGTGGGGGTGAAAATATTTTCATTTGAGCGAACCATTGGAATAGATCCTTTTTCCTTTTCATTCTTTGGTCAGGATAATCTGGGATTTGAATTAACTGCTGGGGTTGTTTTATGGCCGGTTGTATTTATTATGACTGATGTGATCAATGAGTACTTTGGGATGAAAAGTGTTCGAATCTTATCCTATATGGCCATTGGGTTGATTATTTATGCTTTTGTTATGATTTATTTCGCAATAGGATTGTCACCGAGCGAGTGGTGGCAGTTCCAAAGTGGTTTATTGGATGAGGATCCAGTCAAGCATGTTGTTGATATGAATCTTTCTTTTAACAAAATAATGGGTCAGGGGCTGTGGATAATCATAGGATCCATGGTGGCTTTTCTGATTGGGCAGATTGTGGATGTAGCTATATTTCATCGAATCAAAAAATGGACAGGAGAGAGATTGGTTTGGTTGAGGGCAACGGGTAGCACTTTTGTGTCGCAATTCATTGATAGTTATGTGGTATTGATTATAGCTTTTTATTATGGTGCGGATTGGGAGCTGTCCAGGGTTTTTGCCATTGGGACCGTCAATTTGATTTATAAATTTGTAGTGGCCGTATTGCTTACTCCTACCATCTACCTCGCACATGCCATGATTGATAATTATTTAGGAAAAGAAGTTTCTAATGCTATGAAAGCTGAGGCGGCAGCATAAAATAGTCTAGATGCCTACAGAAATTATTCTACCTCCTTCTGATGCGCAAATGACCTTAGACTGGAAAAAAGTAAAATCAAATAGATCCAGGTCTGTTTGAATTGATGCATCTATCCAATCTTGACCTGAGTTTTCTGATATCCATATGAGGCCATTATCACCAACAATAACTCCTGTTTCTCCTTTGAACTTTATGGATCGAAAAGGTTTATTATCTGTCAATGGCGAATGACCATTTTTGATTTTGTTCCAGGTTATGCCATTGTCATCAGAATGGATAATTGTGCCATTATAACCTACGATAAAAAAATCTCCATTGTTATTGACGGAAATGGCATTATAGTAATCTCCAGTTTCGCTTGACCTTTGCCAGGAAATTCCATAATCTACGGAACTAGCAATAATACCATAACCTGCGGCAATACATGTTCCTAAATTATTACAGTCAACAGTCAAAAATTCGTTTTCAAAAGTATGCGTAGTATCAATTTGAAGATTGGAATTCACTTTATAAATCCATCCTTTGTTGAAATCTTTTCCGCCTACGGCTATGAATCCTTCCCGACTGGATGAAAAGCCTCTAAGCATTCCCCAAAATTTTGTTCTGCTCAATGTGAGCTCGGGTTGACCAGAGAATATGTAGCCATCATTTCCTACACCATAAAGTGTATTTCCATCGGTGTATAGATCAAAAATAGATTTGTTGGTGAGTGAATCCACTGTCCATTTCTGACCTTCTTCCGATATGGCTAGCTCACTTTTTTCCCAAACGTCGCCTCCTGTGGCATAGAGCATATTTTGGTAGTTTTCGATGCTGTGAAAGTCAAAATTAGAATTCGTTTCTATCAGTTCGAAGTCACGGGATGCCGAATCAGAGCAACCTAATAAAAAGAAGCCAGATAACAAAGGAAGAAAGAAGAAGTATGGGTAGTAAAAAGTAGTCTTATTTACCTTCATTGGCATTGGTAAGAATACTGGTAACCGGAAAGGCAGCTGTGCCATGATGTGAAAAACAAGATTCATAATCCAAATCAAGATTGTAATCACTTGCGAATGAATTGAAAAAGGCAGTCAATTGATCAAAATCCATATTTTTGGATTTTGGTTTCGGGTAGTAAAGAATCTTTTTTATTGAACCGTCTGCTTCCCAAAACATGTTAATCCAAATTTTGACACCCTTTATGTCAAGTCCCTGGGTATCTGCTTTGGAAGTCATATCGGCAAGCACTTGGGTCCAAATATCATAAGCTTTATCCATACTATTGCCGGAAACGTAAAGCAGAGGTGTGCCACAAGAAGCCATCAATTGTTCGTACTCTTTTTCATCTTCTCCAATAAAAGCAACTTTTGTGTTGGCTTCCTGAGCAGCACACATGCATGCTACAACAATGAAAAAGAGACTTAATATTGTGGATTTCAAGCGCAGGAAGTGTTTTTGTTGGTAACAAAACTAAAAAAAATATATGAGTATTGCTATTAATATTTGTCGCTGCTGTGGATAATCAAGCTTTTATGTGGAAAAGTGGCTTTTTTGTCGAATAATAGTCTAATACTTACTTACAAGTGCTACATTTAATCTATGAATAACGCAAATCTTAACTTTTTGCTATTTAATCTTCTTCTATGATTCTTGATATTATTGTTGTTTTAATTGTTGCTTTTGGCTTCTATACAGGCTATTCCAGAGGATTGATAAAAACCGTTTTTGATACCCTGAGCCTGGTGATTGGTATTATGGCTGCTATGATCCTATCTTCTCATGTTATTAATTTAATCGAACGTATATTCAATGCCTCACACGCTATCAGCTATTTGGTTGGAATTGTGATTACTTTTATTTTAGTAATGTCTTTGGTAAGGTTTATTGGCAGAAAGCTGGAAGATGTATTTGAAGCAGCCAATATTAACTTCATCAATAAGATTGCTGGAGGTGCGTTGCAAGGAGTATTTTTTGCCTTTGTGATTAGCATGGTGATGTGGGTTTTGGGTAACTTCAACGTGATTAAGCCCGAAACAAAAGCTAATTCTATTACCTATCCATTGCTGGAACCTTTGCCTGAAGCGGGTAAATCAGTATTTAAAGCCGCGAAACCTGTATTCCAATCCTTTTGGGATAAAACTGTAGATGCTATGGAGTCACTGGGTGGAAAAGCAGATGAAGCTTTGAACGATAAATAGGCATGACTGTGAGGGAATGAGTAACCTGTTTGATTTTTTTAAGAATCTTTTTGGCCGTGACGATTCTGGAAGTTCTCGTATCCCCTTTCTGCATGAGACAATTGATGTAAACTCATTTTCAATAAATGAAATCGAAAAATGGAAGGCTCTGGGAACAGAGAATAAATTCGCGAATTTAGTTAATGCGGCCTACCGAAATTATTATATCAGTGGAAAAACGAAAACCAATTTGTCAGAAGTCACATTGTTGGTCTCTTCTCATACCAATGGTTGGTATCTACATTGTAACATGTTAGTATTTAAGGATGTTGATTACAAGTATTTGGCGTATTCCTTAAGCATGAAATTAAAAAATGAGGGATATGTTATTCAATTGGCGGAGATGAAGTCCACCACTAAATCCGAAGGAATAGAAAACATTACACATTATTATCTGAAACCTTCCTTGAAGTTTCAAATCTTAAAAGAAGAAGGCAAAGTGAATCAACTTTATGGGAACATCTCCATGGAATACAAAACCTTAAATGGCGTGCCAATAAGTTTTAAGTTTCTTGCAAAAGCATATTCTGATTCTAACTATAAGCCACCTATGGATCAGACAGAATTGCAGCATATTCTTTTTCAGGATTAGATTAAAAGTAACGATAGACCCAATTCAAAATTTCAACATGTTTTTTAGAACTTTTTTTTGATAGCAATCGAATAATTGATGAATTCCTGCGAATAATAGATTGGCGCGTCAAAACCTGTTTTTCCGGTTGATATTTGTAGTACAACAAATGAAACTATGAGAACGAGTAATAAGTCATCTGATAAGAGCAATTTCATCTATGCGCTTGGAGTGATATGTCTGATAAATATATTCTCATCTGAATTATCAACAACAAGAGTTGATGAAGAAAAGTGCTCGAAATTGAAGTCAGAAATGCTTGTGTTAGTTTATAATAATTAATTTCTTAAATCTAAAACCTGGAACTATGGCAGCTTTGAAAATCAAAAAAGAGAAAAGAGAAATGCACTTCGCTAAAAAGGCACTGGCAACCATTTTATTGATAATCTTTTATATGCAAATGTGGGCATCCAACGGTCCCGGATTTATAGAAGGCACTCAGTTATATGTTGTTGCGAATTCCGGATTGACTCTACGGGTAGCACCTGATGTTAATTCTGAATCACTGGGTGTGGTTGACTATGGCTCAAGTGTGGAGGTGTTAAACCAGCCCGATAGTATTGAGCATATTCAGAGAGTAAATTGGGTGGAAGGTAGATGGATTTATGTGGATTATGATGGAATTACGGGTTATATGTTTGATGGTTATCTTTCCGATCTGCCTCTGCCGATTTATGAGTTTGAGAAGTGTCAGTTGGATCTTGATCTGATCTATCCACTTGAATCATGGGTGGAAATTAATTTGGGAGAAAGTCAGGTTGATACTGTTGAGGCAGGTGTGCTTCATAAGATTACAGATCGATATATAGGAGGTGAAAAGATGGTTAGAAGCAGTAAAAATGAAGAGTACAAATTGGAGCTGTACATGAACGAAATACGACTAATGGATGCATATCACTTATTGCAAAGTATGATTGATTCAAAAGCCAGACTTCAATCATTTAAAGATCAATCTACTTTTATTGAAAATAGAGATGGCGAATTGTACAAAGTGAAAATAAATCTGGATAACCCAATTGTAATACGCAAACTAAAATCAGGCGATGTAAAAATATCGATTTGGGCCGATAATTACGTTTGCGGATTGTAATATTCAAATAGGCGATTCTTTAAACTTTCATAGATGCCTCGGAAAAGTATTTTTCCGGGGCTGATTTAATTTATACCCAGGAGTCTTAAGAATTGTACACAACTCAAAACTATGACCTGAAATAATATTTAATAAAAAAGTTGAAG
>JBCCVV010000198.1:0-12477 GCA_039194925.1 Bacteroidota bacterium | reverse complement strand
ATAAATTGGACCATATTCTCTATTGTTATCCCTACCTTTGCAGTCCCTAACAAAATAATTCTTAATGGAAGTTCAACCGCCATATCAAGCCAAAAATAAAATTCGAATTGTAACTGCAGCCTCTCTTTTTGATGGGCATGATGCCGCTATCAATATCATGCGCCGAATCATGCAGCGTTCTGGAGCTGAAATTATACACCTCGGGCACAATCGATCTGCTAAAGAGATCGTAGATACTGCCATTCAAGAAGATGTGCAAGGGATAGCCATCACGAGTTATCAAGGAGGTCATAATGAATATTTCAAATACATCTACGACTTGCTGCAGGAAAATGGAAGCGGTCATATCAAAATCTTTGGTGGTGGTGGAGGGACCATTCTTCCTTCGGAGATAGAGGATCTACACAATTACGGGATCTGCCATATCTACACCCCGGATGATGGCCGTAAAATGGGACTACAGGGAATGATTAACGATGTACTCAAAAACTGTGATTTCCCACTGGGTCAAAATGTAAACGGTGAAGTCAAAGAAATCTCTACTAAAAACCCAAAAGCAATTGCCCGATTGATCACCGCTATTGAAAATTATCCAGATGAAAATCACGACTGGTTAAATGGCATTGAAAGCCAGGAAGCCGATGTTCCTATTCTAGGAATAACAGGTACTGGAGGAGCCGGAAAATCAAGTTTGGTAGACGAATTGGTAAGAAGATTTCTAATCGAATATCCTGATAAATCTATCGCCATCATTTCTGTAGATCCTTCTAAAAGAAAAACAGGCGGCGCCTTACTCGGAGATCGAATCCGTATGAATGCCATTAACAATCAACGCGTGTACATGCGGTCTTTGGCAACCCGACAGTCCAATTTGGCGCTTTCCAAACACATCAGAGGGGCAACCAATATCCTGAAGGCAGCTAAATACGATTTGATCATTTTGGAGACATCCGGTATTGGTCAATCGGATACGGAAATCGTCGATCATTCGGACGTAAGCATGTATGTGATGACACCGGAATATGGTGCGGCTACACAATTGGAAAAGATCGACATGCTGGATTTCGCAGATGTGATTGCCATCAATAAATTTGACAAACGGGGAGCTTTGGATGCTTTGCGTGATGTGAAAAAGCAGTATCAACGAAACAATGATCTGTGGCATGAGGATCCGGATACAATGCCCGTTTTTGGAACCATCGCATCGCAATTCAACGATCCCGGAACCAATACCTTGTATCGCAAGATTATGGATACGATTCAGGAAAGAACAGGAGCATCATTTCCCGCAACCTCTATCTTTCAGGATGGTGAAAGCGAAAAAATTTACATTATTCCGCCATCAAGAGTTCGGTACTTGTCTGAGATTTCGGAAAACAATAGAAATTATGATAAATGGGTAAAAAAACAGGCAGTTCTTGCGTCCAATGCTTATGCCCTCAATCAATCAATTGAGGTTGTCGAAGATGAAAGTACCAAGGTGATTTTATCCAATCAATTGAGAAGAACGTTTGAGGATATGGACGGGACGTGCAAGCGAATTGTAGAAGGGTGGCCTGAGAAATCCAAAGCATACACGGAAGACGAATTCATCTATAAGGTAAGAAATAAGGAGATTAAGGTTCAGACGTATACAAAAAGCCTTTCTCAAAGTAAGATCCCAAAAGTGGTACTTCCAAAATACAAGGATTGGGGGGATATTTTAAAATGGAATCTGCAGGAAAATGTGCCGGGTGAGTTTCCTTACACTGCCGGTGTATTTCCATTCAAGCGAAAAGGAGAAGATCCTACACGAATGTTTGCTGGTGAAGGTGGACCGGAACGAACCAATAAGCGATTTCATTATCTTTCTCTGGATACTCCAGCTAATCGTTTGAGTACAGCTTTTGATTCAGTAACCTTATATGGAGAAGATCCAGATTACAGACCTGATATTTATGGCAAAATTGGGAATTCCGGAGTAAGTATTTGTTGTCTCGATGATGCCAAGAAACTGTATTCCGGCTTTAATCTTTGCGAGCCAACTACCTCAGTATCGATGACAATCAACGGTCCTGCCGCAACGATCTGTGCGTTTTTTATGAATGCGGCGGTTGATCAACAGTGTGAGATTTATATCAGGGAAAATGGCCTGGAAGACAAGGTTGAAACTGCGTTGAAGGGCAAATATGATGACAAGGGATTAACCCGGCCAAGATATTATGGTGATTTGCCAAAAGGAAATGATGGTTTGGGTTTGATGCTATTAGGGATTACTGGAGATGAAGTATTGGATGCAGAGACGTATGCGACACTAAAAGCTAAAGCACTGGCCTCTGTCAGAGGAACGGTACAAGCAGACATATTGAAAGAGGACCAGGCACAGAACACATGCATTTTTAGTACGGAATTTTCACTTAAGATCATGGGTGATGTGCAACAGTATTTTATCGATCATTTGGTTCGTAACTTTTATTCCGTATCCATTTCCGGATATCATATTGCCGAGGCGGGTGCAAATCCGATCACACAATTAGCATTTACATTGGCTAATGGATTCACCTTTGTAGAGTATTATCTTTCACGGGGTATGAATATCGATGACTTTGCGCCGAATCTGAGTTTCTTTTTCAGCAATGGTATCGATCCTGAGTATGCCGTGATTGGGCGAGTAGCCAGGAGAATTTGGTCCAAGGCTATGAAAGAGAAATATGGTGGTAACGCAAGATCCCAAAAATTGAAGTATCACATTCAGACGAGTGGAAGGTCTTTGCATGCACAGGAGATTTCTTTCAATGATATACGAACTACACTTCAAGCATTGTATGCGATTTATGATAATTGCAATTCTCTCCATACGAATGCTTACGATGAAGCGATCACTACGCCTACCGAGGAAAGTGTACGAAGAGCAGTAGCCATACAAATGATCATCAATCACGAATTGGGATTGGCAAAAAATGAGAATCCGTTACAAGGGTCCTTTATTATCGAAGAATTGACGGACTTGGTGGAAGAGGCGGTATTGACCGAATTTGATAGAATTACAGAGCGTGGCGGTGTGTTGGGTGCAATGGAGACGATGTATCAAAGAAGTAAAATCCAGGAAGAAAGCTTGTATTACGAGACATTGAAGCATACAGGGGAATATCCGATAATTGGAGTGAATACATTCTTGTCTAAGGAGGGGTCACCTACTGTTGTTCCCGGAGAAGTGATTCGAGCGACGAAGGCAGAAAAAGAAGATCAGATAGGTACCTTAAACAATTTGAAGAAAGCGTCGGAAAAAACTTTGGAAGAAACATTACGGGCACTTCAAACAGCCAGTATCCAAAATAAAAATATATTTGAACAATTGATGGAAGCTGCCAAAACGTGCTCGCTGGGCCAAATCACAAATGCACTTTACGAAGTTGGCGGACAGTACAGAAGAAACATGTAAAAGATGAAAAATTCGCATATGTGTCCGAAGTGTAACTCCACCGATATCATCCGAATAAAAGGAGGAAGTACCTGGACGGGCTATCAAAACTTTATTCGGGGGACCATGACTAAAATGGTACTTGTGACGCGATATCTATGTGCAGATTGTGGTTTTTCAGAAGAGTGGGTTGAAAAAGAGAAAGATCTTGAGCTACTCAAAAAGAAGTATGGCGGAGATACATCCGGGAGTCAATTTGTTTGATAAAGAATTGAACATTGGTTTTTATTTTACCTTACGTTCAAACTGGACTGAAATTTACAGTTTGCTCCAAGAATATGTTTCCAGAATGCTTCTGCTCTGAGCCTTTGTTCTGGATATTTCTCATGGTCTGGTCTAATTATATAAAACTTTATTTTTGAGAACTCATCTTGTGATGGAATATTAATATTGTAAATGCTTGAGATTCTGTCTATTATTTTTTGATAATCTTTTTTTCGTATGTTTTGATTTATAAATGAAATTCCCTGCTTTGGATTGTGTTCTAGCATATCTGAAAAAATAATCATGATTTTATTTTCATAGGGATATTCCAGAATTTCATTGGCACCTTCTACGATGTGTTTAATTATTATTGAACTTGTAGTATCCAATTGTGTGACTTTCTTTTCGAATAATTTATTTATGGAGTAATTTAAAGAATCGGTAAAATCTCTAACGATATCACCACATAACCTTGGATTATTTATTCGTTCATTTCTTTCAAGAAGATTTAAAGCAATAGGCTTTTCAAAATACTCATAATTCAGTAAGGAAAGTTTAATCGAACCATAGCCAGTGCCTCCGTTCAAATCTTTGGGTGAAATGTCCATGATTTTATAAATTTCTGGAGTAGTTGTTAAGTACTCTTCTTTAACATTTTGGGATAACCCTTCCGTAATATCAAAATAAATGTAGATGACAGAAGAACTCTTTTTCTTAGCGCATTGCGTTAGACTAAGAGCTCCCAGAGAAAAGAATATCATGTATTTCAAAATATTCATATTAGATCTCTTTATTTGGGTCCAATTCTTCTTTTTTATGAAACTCTAGTTCTAAAGAATTTACTTTGTTCCAACAGGCAGGACGTATGCCATTTTTTCGGTTGCGATGATTTGCTGCCCTGTATTTGGACAAACACATCTTGTATTTTGAATCGATTTCTTTTTCAAACCCCTTAAACGTATTTAAAATTGAGTCGTGTTTTCTTACTAGAAATTTAATTTCATTCTCTAAGTCAATTACTAAATTCTCAATTTTTTTATTCTCTTTTTCGTATTCTTCTTCTATTAATTTGCGATCATCCAAAAAATCTTTATTGGCACTATTTTCTTCCTCGTTTAATGGAGCAATTTCCTCTTCATATGTCTTAAGTGCACTTTGATATCTGGAGTACGCCTCTACAAGTTCTTGACTTTTATCATGATGAAAAAATGATACTACGATTCCAACTAAAAATAATATTGTGCTTAGTATAATAAACGTCGTGGAACTAAAGCTGGGAGCTTCTTCGGAAAGTTGGCTTATATATTCAGTTCTCATAAAACCTGTTACAACATTTAATGCAGTGACTGCAACAAAGATGATAGCGAAATACAATAAATAATGTTTGTTCTCCTTATACTGTCTTAAAAATATTCCACTAAAATGTGCAAGTACAGGTATGGCTATAACAAGTAGAGAAGCCAGAATATATGTTTCAATATTTGGGAGTAAAAAATTAGCAAAAACCTGATAGTTCAAAGGTATTTCACATAGTCCAAGAAAACCCAGTATTAATCTTTCTACCCATTTTGATTTTAAATATATTATTGGAGTAGATCTACCAATTCTTTCTGATACCTTGCCAAATTCATGTTCGGCATCTTGTTTCGTGGTAATTATTTTCTTTTTCCTTCTTTGAATATCGGCTAAATTAAGATCATGGTTTTCTTGTACTTCTTTTAGCTTCCTATTTTTATTTTGTTCAATTTTTTCAAATCCATCCTTTTGGATTTTGTCCAAATTTTTAGTTAAATCTTGCTTTTTTGCTACCAACTTATTGTACTGAAAGTGGGGTTCATCTAAGAGGTGTAATCCAATGCCTACTAAGTATTGAATGTCTCCTTTGTAATCGTTTCTGATAGTAAACTCTATTTCCGATGGCTTGGTGTCTTCATCTCTGGGTAAGTCAAGTTGACCTTCGTTACTTCCATCAGTCTCGTACTTAATTATTCTTGCTTCATGCCTTTCTTCAAGTTGTTGTCTTATTTTAATTGAATCAACTATGTCTTCTATTCGGAAGTTCGAATCATTCATTGTTTTTAGGATTTTATTGCGTTCTATAAAATGTACTAGTGATAGCGCACCAGAAAAAACATGGTAACCTTTACGATCAACAGGTTCTTTTCAATGCTTTTACATCTTTATAAACCTATTAAAGCTAAAGGAAGTAGAAGAAGAAGTCAAATTTTGATATTGAAAAAGGGGAAAAATGAGTAGAATTACGTGAAATTTGAGTAAAACTACGCAGTATTTCCAACAAATTGCGATTCTGGAATTGAACTATGAAAATAGATTTTACATTAATAGATATTACATCTTTTGTAAAAGGTACATTTGATTGACAGATAACGTTATGAAAATTCTTAAGATAAATAATGCAAGATAAACATACTGTACTCAAGACAGAACAGAAAGCCCTGGAAATGAATCTGGACCCTTTGATCTATGGTACTTTTGCCGAAATAGGTGCAGGTCAGGAGGTAGCCAGAAATTTCTTCCAAGTTGGCGCAGCAGCAGGTACCATTGCCAAGACCATGTCCGCGTATGACAAGGGATTTTCGGATGCGATTTATGGTAAAGAAGAAAGTGGTAGATATGTTTGCGAGTCACGTTTAAACAAAATGCTCGATCATGAGTATAGATTGATGGATGAGCGATTGGAAGGTATGTGTGAGATTGCTACCTTTTTTGTTTTTGCGGATACCGTCTCAGCGATCAATTATGCCCGGACGATCAAAGGCAACGGTTGGCTAGGTGTTCGATTTCAACACGCACCATGTTCGGAATCCAATGATCTGGCAATTCATGTGAAAATGTTGGACAATGACAACAAGCTTCAGCAAGAAGCAATTGGTGTACTCGGAGTTAATTTGATCTATGCATGTTTTCGGTACAGAGATGAGCCTGAGAAGATGGTACAATCACTCCTGGAAGGTGTCGAAGGTAGGATTTCAATTGACTTTATCAAGGCTACCGGCCCTGCATTCAAACATGTAGAGAATCGATTATTGGCCTTGTATCTGGTGAAGCATGGACTTACAGAAGTCACCATGTTCGATGAAAACAAAGACAGCATTCACGCTTCTGAATTCTTGTACAAAAAAGCACTTATGGTGGTTCGAGGAAACTTCCGACCTCCAACATTGGTAACCAAGGATGTGGTAAAATCAAGTTTCGAGCAATTCAAAAAAGAAGATTTTGTCGATCCCGATCAGGCGTATGATATGGCAGAGATAACCCTGGATTATCTCAAAGATTCGAACGGTTCTGTCGATGATAAGGACTTTCTGGATCGTACGGAATTGATATGTGCTCTGGGATATAAAGTCTTGGTATCGAATTGTAGTAACCATCAAAGGCTGATCAATTATCTCGCAGATTATAAGATTAAAAACCTGGGCTTGGTTATTGGCGTGAGAGAATTGTTAGAGATCATTAACGATAAATATCACAACAATCAGGATGGAAGATTATTGGTTGCTTTTGGCGAGCTCTTTACGCGAAATATTAAGATCTATGTCTATCCGGCACTTATGGAAGATGGAAAGACAATTATGAATACCTCTAATCTGCCGGTTCCTGAAGGGATCAAGTTTCTCTACAAACATCTTACGGATAGCAATCAAATTGTAGATATCGAAGATTATGAATCTGAAATGCTTTATATCGATCCGACTATTGTTTATGATAACATCAGTAAGGGAAATGACGGATGGCAGAATAAGGTGCCGGAGGAATTGGTGAATTTAATCATAGAGAAGAAGTTGTTTTGGAAAGAATCTTAAATCGTAAGAGCACAGCTTCCAATCGAATCGAGACGGAGTTTAGCTTTTCGAGAATATTCTGAGGAAGTATCTTTTTGATCTACTTAAATTCAGGTTTATCACAATTCATGGAATGAATTTATGACACATAAAAATGTTAAAAAAGAAGAAGATGGTATGCACAAAGCACCTTTCGATGGATTATTTGATCGTTTTGAAGGGTGCATTGAAAAGTTTGTAGTAGTTGTTTTTATAATTGGAATTATTGCCTTTGTCTTATTCTGGTTATTTGCCAAAACGAGACGAATATGGGGGTACTAATATTACAAAATTGATGGGGTAAAACACCTGTATAAATCCTTCTCATGCCATTCTATTTCCATAACGTAGTGTTGTCCTTCTAACGAACCTTCTCGGGTAATTGCAACGTATCTTTTCTTTACTCAGAGTAAATTTTTTACTTTAGCAAATGGTTAGTCGATTAATGAATTGAAATGCAATGAAGAATAGCAAAAGGAGCATAAAGGAGAACAACATTATCGAAGCTGCGGAAAGAGTTTTTAATGCGGTAGGTTTTAAAAACGCTAAAATGGAAGACATTGCGGCGGAGGCTGGAATCACAAAGGTTACGCTGTATTCTTATTTTCAAAGTAAAGAAAATCTATATCTCGCCATAACATTCAAGGCATTACAGACTCTCAATGATCGTTACTATAGTTCTTTGGATAAGCATAAAAACTCAAGCGGATTGGATTCTGTGATTGCGTTAATTGAAACGTTTATGTCTTTTTGCGAAGAAAACTTTTTGTATTCAGAGACCTTACTGGATTATTTTTCAATGGTAAGATCTACGTCTTCTGGTCAGGACAAATCTAAACTAACGGAAGCCACCAAAGAGAGCATTTACTATCTTAAACTTCAGGATATACAAAACCTTCCCTTTAAGTTGACCGCTAAAGAAATAGAGCGAGGACAAAGGGACGGTAGTATTTTGGAAAATATCGATCCGATATTTAGCACATTACAGGGATGGACCTTCATAATAGGATATACCAAGGTTTTAAATGCCAATGGCTCTAATGAATCGCCTTTATTTGATGTAAATTTGCCTGACCTCAAAAAATTTAATTTGAGATTGGCTAGAGCATTGCTTAGTAATAAGGTCGTAGCTAAAGAATTAGAGAATGTAGACCTAATGGTGTAATAAGATCATCTAAAATAGAATTGACCGAAGTTGAACAAATGAATTGATTCGGCACGAATTGAGAAATGTATTTAATTTTGTCCATTCGTCATTCGATTTGGTTTCTTGATATAATTATTTGATAGATTCCCCGATAGTATGACTATACTTGTGGTTACAACTCAAGTATTATGAAATATCCATTAATAGCAATACAATAACATGAGTAATTCTATAAAGATTACTATTAAGAAATATTCCATCTGACCTTTGAAACTACAAAAAATTACTGATGAAAAGACAACTTTATATCTTACTGTTTCTCGTATGTGCATTCTCTTCTCAAGCTCAGGAAGAATGGTCGCTGCAGCGATGTGTTGAATACGCACTGGAAAATAATCTCACGGTACAACAAGGAGAAATTAGCGTGGATATTGCAGAAATTGATCAGACGCAGGCCAAACATAGCAGATATCCCAATCTAAACTTTAGTACGGGTATCAATTCTAATTTTGGTCGTTCTACTGACCCAATTACGAATACCAATGTAACTGAAAATTTCATTAGTAATAATATTCAACTCAGTTCCGGAGTAACCCTTTTTAATGGTTTTCGTATTTCAAATACAATCAAAAGAACCGCTATTGATAAAAAGGCCAGTGAGTATGATCTGGAACAAAGCAAAAGAGATATCTCACTTAATGTTGCCAATTTTTATTTGAATGTATTGTTTGCCCAAGAGAATTTGGGAATTGCACAATCGCAATTGGAAACCAGTCAGGAACAATTGGTTCAGACTCAGAAATTAATCGATGCTGGGGTAAGACCAGCCAATGAGGCATTGGATATCGAAGCACAGATTGCTACCAACGAACAAACGGTGATCAATGCCGAAAACTCGAAGGAAATTGCTCTTTTAAACTTAAAGCAATTATTGCGATTGGATCCGGATGTAAGTATGGAATTGACAGCTCCAGATAATGTGGATGTGATTTCTGATCCCGATCTTTTGACATTTACAGAGGTTTATAATTCGGCGTTGTCAGCGCAATATAATGTGCGTGCTGCGGATTTACGTGTGGAATCTGCGTTTCTTGATGAGAAAATTGCCAAGGCTTCACTTTTGCCCGTCGTCAATTTTGGTGCAAGCATCGTAAGTAATTACTCAAACAAAGGTGTACAAGTGGAAAGTATTAGTACTGCGCTCGTGGGGCAGAACGTATTTATTGATGGGTTACCGGCGTTAATAGAAACAGAACAGGATTTTCCAAATCTTATTGATAATCCTTACTTTAATCAATTGGATGATAACTTGTCCTATGGCTTTGGAGTGAGCCTTAGTTATCCTATTTACAACAACTACAGCAATAGATTGGGGGTAGAAAGGGCCAAGCTCGGTATTGCCAACGCACAAAATCTAAGTGAACAGACAAAGGATAATCTTAAAATTACGGTACAGCAAGCATTGGCGGATGCTAAAGCTTCGAAAAGAAAATTGAATGCAGCAGAAAAAAGTGTTGCAGCACAAGACGCTTCCTTTAAAAATGCAGAAAAGAGATTCAACGCCGGTACTATAAATTCATTTGAGTATGTATCCATAAAAAATGCATTTATACAAGCCGAGTTCAATGCTGTATTGTCAAAATACGAATATCTCTTCAATATGAAGGTACTTGATTTCTATATGGGTAAACCAATCAATCTATAAAATACAATAAGAAAACCAACAACTTTGGCCATTATGGAAAAAAGGAAAACAAAAAAGAAAAAATCAAATAAATGGGTAATTATTATCCTCGTATTGATAATCCTCAGCTTATTCGGTTATGGATATTATATGGGACAAAAGAAACCCAAGGGCATTGAAATTACCGTTGAAAATGTAGAGAAAAGAACCATTAAAGAGACAGTTACAGCCAGTGGTAGGATATTTCCTGAAACAGAAGTAAAGATTAGTTCCGATGTATCTGGCGAGATCGTAGAATTATATGTAGAAGAAGGAGATAGCGTAGTGATGGGTCAGCTTTTGGCTAAAATAGATCCAGATGCATTCAGATCAGCAGTAGAGCGAGGAGAAGCCAGCTTGAATAGTGCTAAATCAAGCTTGGCAAATGCTGAGGCAAATATTGAAAGCAGCAAGGCTCAAAAAGAGCAGATTATAGCCCAATTGGAAAATGCCAGACTCATCTACGAAAGAAATGAGGCTCTTTTGGAAGATAGAGTAATTAGTCAGGCGGATTATGATCAAGCTAAATCAAACAAGCTTCAATTGGAAGCTAATTTGAGATCATCGATTGCGAGCATCAAGTCAGCAGAAAAAAGTGCTGAAGGTGCAGCATATCAAGTAGAGAGTTCTAAAGCTAGTCTTGAAGAATTAAAAACAAATTTGCGAAGGACTTCAATTAAATCGCCAACCAATGGAATTATTTCCAGTCTGTCCGTAGAACAAGGGGAAAGAGTTGTAGGAACTATTCAGATGACTGGTACTGAAATGATGCGTATTGCCAATCTAAACTCGATGGAGGTGCAGGTGGATGTCAGTGAAAATGATATTTTACGGGTAAGTTTAAACGATCTGGTTGATATTGAGGTGGATGCGTATTTGGATAAAGTATTCAAGGGACAAGTAACGGAAATTGCCAATAGTGCATCCAACATTGCCTCAGCTGCAGCTAGTTTGAATACGGATCAAGTGACCAACTTTGTGGTTAAAGTTAGGATTGACCCAGCATCGTATCAAAGTATTTTGAATGGTGCTCAAAGATATCCTTTCCGACCCGGTATGTCAGCTTCTGTTGATATTTACACAAATGAGGTAGCGGATGCATTAAGTGTTCCGATACAATCGGTTACCGTTCGCGAAAAAGATGAAGATGAAGACGACGAATCTTCTAAGAAAAAAGATGAGGATGAGCGATTAGAAGAAGTCGTGTTTGTCAAATCCGCAGATACCGTGAAGATGGTTAATGTAACTACTGGAATTCAAGATGACGAATACATTGAGGTGCTAAGTGGATTGGCACTGGATGAAGAAATAGTGACAGGGCCATTTACAGCCATTTCCAAGAAGCTTGAAGACGGTAAAAATGTACGTATAAAAGAAGAAAAAGATAAAGATAAAGACAAGGATAAGGATTGAGAGGAGTAATTGTTTTTGTTAAAAATCCGGAATTGGGCAAGGTGAAAACCCGTCTTGCGGCAACTTTGGGAGATGAAAAGGCATTGGAGATTTATCTCAAATTACTTTACTACACCCGCGATGTACTTATGGATGTCAAAGATGCGGAACGGTACGTCTATTATTCTTCTTTTATTGACAATAATGATAAGTGGCCCAATCAGATTTTTGAAAAGAGATTACAGCAACAAGGTGACTTGGGGAACCGCATAACTTCTGCATTTCAAGCCGTTTTTGAGTCTTGTGAACAGGTTGTTATTATCGGAAGCGATTGTCCTCAATTGACCGCAGGCCATATTCAAGATGCTTTTCAGGTCTTAGAATCGAATGACGTGGTCATGGGCCCAAGCCATGATGGTGGCTATTATCTACTGGGAATTAAAGAGTATTATCCAGCGCTTTTTCAAGAAATTTCCTGGAGTACAGATAAAGTTTTTGAGGAGACTTTACAAGTTGCAAAACAAAAGAATCTAAAAGTTGGAAGATTGGAAGTGCTTACGGATATTGACTATGCGGAGGATTGGGAGAAGTATGGGTTTTAGAGATTAGAGAGATTAGAGAAAGATTCGAGAGCTTTGTAAGATTGGAGAGATTGTCTTTTCAAGAGGGGTTGGAAATTGAAGATTCATTGTGTTGACCACTGTAAATT
>JBCCVV010000197.1:0-12562 GCA_039194925.1 Bacteroidota bacterium | reverse complement strand
GATTGACTCTTATGATTTGCTTGAGTGAGTCCAAATCTGATTTATCCTTTGCTATTCCTTGTTTTACCCTTACTTGTTCACTGGAATCTCTTGTAAATTTCAAAAGCTCTTCTAATTGTTGAATGTGTATTTCAATATTCTTCTCATCAGAAAACACATCTTCTGTATTCTGTAAATGTGTAATTTGATTTTGCGTCCAGGACAGTGATATAGATATTCAGTTTTCGAGATACCTGGCCAATTTAATGTCAACAGAAGAAAAGGAGACATTCAAAAACAAGCTAGCATCAGATGAGATGCTCCAAGCCGAATTTGAAGAATATCAAATCGGGATGGTCGCTGGTCAGCGCATTCAATACTTAGAGTTAAAGGATAAAGTATCTCAGATTATCCTAGATGAGGACGAAAAAAAAGAAAAAGAAAGTAACCCAGGAAGGTTAAATGTGCTGAAATATAGTATCCGCTTTTCTGCTGCAATAGCAGCTGTTTTCATATTTCTGGTCTTTTATATTCCTTCTACATATCAACCTGGCAATGCATTATTCACCGAAAGCGAAACCAAGCCCAGTACTTTCATTTCAAGAGGGACATTGTATTCTCAAAATTTCGCGAGGAAAAATATGATTCTGTATTAATCATGATGAATTCGCTGACTGACTCTGAACTATCAGAACCTTACATGCAACGAATTGAAGGCTATTCATTAATGCAAATGAATGACATAAAAAGTGCATTAAACACGTTCCAATCATCTATCAACACAGCTGAAACAGAGGATGATCTTGAAGCCTACTGGAATATAGGTAGAATTTATTTGTTGAATGAAAACTATGATTCCACTCAGTTCTATTTAAATAAAATAGTGTCTTCCAACAAAAAATCTAAATACATTAAACCTGCCAGAAAACTTCGATCTGAATTAAGGTGGCAAACCTTTATCCAGAAGTGGTTTGGGTGGCTTTTGAACTAAGTCCGTCAAATAGAATTGCTACCACCACCGCCAATAACGGCGTCAACAAATAAAACATCCTTGCCAGTTCATAGGAAAGCAGTGCCTGAACAAGCACTAAAACAGTTAGCAACAGCCAAAGGATTGATAAATGATTCTTTAACATCAAACGATATTTTCTGATCAACAATCCGCCTAAAATAATCAGATTCCATATCCCTCCAATGGACAATACCTCATACAACCCATGAAATGAAAACAAACGACCCAAAGACTTTGGAATCATTTCAAAATGAGAAATGTCACGTGAAATACTTTCACCAAATTCAGCCCCGATCGTTTGGTCAAAATAATATCTGAAAGCAAAAATGACACCTCCGGACAAAATTAAATGCATAGCCAATTTTGGATAATAACTACGCTGCGCAAATAGTAACAACGGAACCAAAAATATAAACGCCTCCTTGGCCCATGGACCTAAGTAAACAGCCAATACCAACATCCAAAATTCCTTTTTGAATATACCCAGTAACAAGAAACCCAACACGACTAAATATAGACTATCGACCAAGGCGGAACCACTGATCAACATGGTCCATCTGCACGTCAAAACACTGACCACTCCAATGATTGCCGGCCAGAATTTGGATTCACCTACGATCGAGATTACAATTCTGAAAATCAAAACTGCATAAAGCGCCATTAAACAGGAATTGACAATCACAAAAGACATTATTCTGGCAAAGTCACCAGGAAAATCATTCGGAGACAACATTCCAAGAATCGGGCTAAAGATGTAATATATTCCAGCTGCTAACATGGGGACGATGATCCGATATCGACGTACCGGATGCTGATCAAAATCAAACTCTGACAACCCAACATACGTCTGCACATCAACATTTGACATATGATCGTAGACATCAGCAAAACCAAAAGCAAATCCGCCAATTACACTCAAAAAAACAACAAAGAGAAAACCATTGGATTCTACATCAATATACCGTTGCCAATTCATTTATTTTGAATTAAATCCGATACCTTGTTTTTGGAAGGCTTTTTCTTCCGAATGCAAGTCCAACTTTTTGATGTCTTCATGAGTAATCAAAGATTCGTTTTGCTTTGTTCTCTTTTCAGGGGGAAGTTTTGAATATCGTAAATTTTGATGTTTTATCAACTCCAAAATAAGTTTTCGAACTGTACGGGCATTACCAAAATATTTATCCCGAGTACGGTACAATTCAAAAAGCAATTGTTCCAATTCTTCTTTGGCCTTGATGGATAGCCTCATTTTTTGATCTGCAACCATTTTTTTGGCAATTTGTAACAATTGTTGATCAGAATAATCCTCGAAATGCAGTGTCTTGTCAAATCTTGAACTCAACCCAGGATTTGCTTTTAGGAATCGTTCCATATTTCCAGGGTAGCCCGCAGCAAACACAAAGAACTCACCTCGACTATCTTCCATTCGCTTCAGTATCGTTTGTATCGCTTCGTTACCATAATCACCTTGTAACCCATTAAAATTACTTAGTGAATATGCCTCATCTATGAACAACACACCTCCCATAGCCTCATCAATGCGTTCGGCCGTTTTGATTGCCGTTTGACCAACAAAACCAGCAACCAAGCCTTGCCTGTCCGTCTCTACAATATGACCACGCTCCAGAATGCCGAGGGCCTTATACACCTTCGTAAGAATCCGTGCTACCGTTGTTTTTCCCGTACCGGGGTTTCCAACAAATACGGTATGAAGGGAATAGCTACTGATCACACTCCTACCCGATTCGCGATGAAAGCGCACAATATCTACTAGTTCTGAAATTTGGGATTTCACATTTTCAATACCGATCAGAGCGTTTAACTCATCCAATGCCGATTTCAACAATTTATCATCCACAGGTATTTCTGGAATCAGCGATCTCTTCTCTTGCCTCAATCGATTCATGTCCTTTACCGTTATCCTCTTTAATTCTGTTGTTGTAAGCTTTTGTGGATTTTTTCGTGCCATGATCCTCAATCCCAAATTGATCTTTGCCCGATCCAAAAGATCATGTACATAGCGCGCATTCCCAAAGGAAAGATCACGTCTTCTGAACTCTTCTGTTATGATGTCTTCCAGCACGACCTGCGCCTTGGGTGCAAATTCAATTTCTTTCTCATTCGCTGCCAATTCAGCAATGGCAAGCAATTCTTGCGGCGTATAATCCTTGAAATCGAAATAATGTTTGAATCTTGACCTCAATCCAGGATTCGATTTGATAAAATTGTCCATTTCTTTGGGATATCCTGCCACTATCACAGCAAAATCACCGGTACCATTGCTCATTTCTTTGACCAGGATCTCAATTACTTCTCTACCAAAATCTTTGCTATCATCATTGGACCGGGCCAAGGAATATGCCTCGTCAATAAAAAGCACTCCTCCTTTGGCCTTTGTAATTGCCTCTTTCACTTTTGGCGCAGTTTGACCAATATATTCGCCAACAAGATCTACCCTGTCCACTTCATGTACATGACCCTTCTTGAGGAGTCCCATTTTGGAGTAAAGTTTTCCCATCATTTTGGCAACAGTCGTTTTTCCTGTTCCCGGATTTCCTTTAAAAACGGAGTGGATATTGATTTGATCATTTTCTTCAAACCCCTTCTCCTTTCTCAATCCCAGGAACTTAATGTACTGCGCATGTTCCTTTACCTTTGTTTTTATCTCGTCCAATCCCACCAACTCATCCAATCTCGCCATTACATCTTCAAATGATTCATTGGTATCTACCTCATCCGCATAAGGAATGGAAAACTCTTCATAGGGTAAAGAAATTTCCGGATGTCCCTCTTCAAAATCATCTCCCACATTAAAATTGATCGAAGCAACAGTATGATCCATAAAAATGATCTCTACCGAATATTTTCCCTTACGCCAGGAAGCGGGAGTATTACTACCCCAGCCCGCAGTTGTTGAAATAATGTCTGCACCTTTTTTTACATTTATGAGCCGGGTAATTTGTCCTTTTAACTCTTTGGCCTCATTATAGTATTTGATAAACAGCTCACAATGCCAATGCACATCCTTTTTGTTATTCTCCAAGATAATCTCAGAATGAATATATCGCGTATCACTGGCAGAAAAGTTTTTGTAATACTTTCGTTCTTCCGTAGTTACATCATCAAACTGTCCCTCATATAATTTTAGAGATTTTATGGAAAAAGAAGTATTTCCCGAAAGTTCGAAATCAATCCCTACATCCTCTACATAAAAATACTTCGTCGCTACCAATTCACCTTCAATCCAGGCTTCCCAAAAATAGGCTCCCTCTTTCCAAAAGGCACCATCCTTTTTATTGCCCCATCCTTCTCGAATGTAAATTACGTTATCGTATTTGCTCACTTTTTTCTTGAATATCAAATTGCAGATCTCTTTCTTTTTGCCTTTGATACTGTAGCACTTGAATTGTACGTTCACCTCCCATACTTTATGATCAAAGTACTTATTGTAAAATGTTAATTCCGCGTAGACATAAGAGGTATTGAAGCGATCAAAAACCTGCCGATATTTCTTTTTATTATTCGCGAGCCACTCCGTAGAAGAGTAGACTTTAAGCTCTTTGAACTTAAATTTCTTAAAATCTGGATTTGAAAACGATTCCGGCATTTACTTTACGATTGAATGATGAGAGATTGGGTGTCATCAATATTCACAAGCTATATTAATTGTATTTTTTAGGATTATCAATTAATTACTCAAATAAATTGTTTTCTGACAATTGCTTCCTAAACGTTGATAAAAGGGATAAATAGTATGAGACGAGCCTTTATTAGCAAAATATTTTGATTCGCTTTAAAATCTACTATGCCTTTCCTGTAATTGTATATTTTTGCAGCCTATTTCATCAAAAGCAGCTCAATGGACTATAGTAAATTCAGGAAGATTAATACTTTTATTTTTGACGTGGATGGTGTACTTACGGATTGTGGATTACTCATCACGGAAAAAGGAGAATTTCTTCGAAAAATGAATGTACGAGACGGAGCAGCTATTAAAATGGCACTCAACAAAGGATTTAGAGTCGCCATTATTACCAAAGGGAATTCTGTAGGAGTGCGAGATCGATTAAAGTTCCTGGGCGCAAATCCCGTTTTTGATGAAGTAACCGATAAAGAAAAAGCACTTCTGGAAATTGAAGCCAATCATGGCATCGATCCAATGAAAAGTGTCTATATGGGTGATGATTTGGCAGATTTGGTCGTATTTGACAAGGTACTTTTATCCTCATGCCCCAAAAATGCAGCACCGGAAGTAATAGCTAAAGCAGAGTTTGTATCTCCAAAAAATGGAGGAGAGGGATGTGTACGTGATATAATAGAACGAGTGATGAAAGTGCAGGGAAAATGGGGACAGGATTACTGAGAGGGAGCGTTGTAGAATATCAATATTAGTAGAACAATGGAAAATAAAGAATCAAAAAGATCGTGGATTGCAAAGTGCTTACTGGCATTTGTCATCACGTTTGCCCTATTCTACATTAAATTTCCACACTACGTCAATGACCCAAACAATCAGGTCTTCTTCTCAAATGGTGATCTTTTGGTTACCCTTTATGATATGATATATCATGTTAGATACGATGACAATGGCACATTTGGTGGAATGAATTATCCTGAAGGGGATTATATATTTATGACCGATGCCAACGGTTCTTTCGCGACTGTTATGAGATGGATCGACAATCATTTATTTGATATAGACAGCCATTTACCAGGCATTTTAATGACCCTCATCTTCCTTTTACTCGGAGTCTGTGGGATGT
This sequence comes from Bacteroidota bacterium, assembly GCA_039194925.1. Classification (GTDB taxonomy): domain Bacteria; phylum Bacteroidota; class Bacteroidia; order Chitinophagales; family Saprospiraceae; genus CAJXUU01. The sequence goes on along the minus strand of JBCCVV010000197.1, from coordinate 6,808 downwards.
TTATTTTTATGATTCTTCGTACGTCGGGAATTACCACTTCGCTCTCATTCATCCTAGCACCTCTCATAACATTCTTATCCCCCCAAATGGTCAGGATAGCTTGTCATTTAAGTTTATCATTTCCCTTTGTAATACCAATGGTGATGTTGTGGACGCTTAGGAAATATAAAGTTCCGAAAATTGAAAGTTGGGACTTTGTATTTGTATTCGTCACTTTTTTCTTCTTTATGAATAATGCCTACATCGGCTTTATCATATGCATGTTTGCCGGATTAATAGGTTTCTTTTTGTTTATAAAAGATCGTAAATCAGGAATAAATCGAAAGGCTTCCATGATCATTATGGCTACTCCAGTGCTGATCACCATACTTGTCTATTTCCTGCTCAAAATCAATGACCCGTATGATGATCGGCTGGAAGAACAATGGGGCTTTTTTCATTATCATACCAAGTTGAGCAGCTTGTTTTATCCAAAGTGGTCGTTGGCAGCCACCTGGCATTCAAAGTACTCTGTCAGCGACAAAAGATCAATCGAATGGACGAATAATCTCGGACTTGTTCCTTTGGTGCTGATACTCTCCTACCTGATCTATGCCATTGTAAGAAAGTTTAAGAAAACCCTTGCCCCCCTATTGCCACGAACGACCATGATGTGGTGTTTTTGGTGGGCATCTTTTTGCATGTTTTTGTTTGCAGCCAATACTTCTATTTTCCCGATAAAGAACTTGATAGAATCGTATATGGGACCTCTGCTTATGTTCAAATCTTCTGGACGATTTTCCTGGCCTCTTTACTTTGTAGTGGCCCTTTTTGCAGCTAAAGTCTTGCAGGCATGGATGTTAAGAATCGAAACAAAGCGCACACATGCTTCGTACTTACTGCTTTTGCCTTTGATTCTTTTTTATGCATACGAAACCAACTTTTACCTGGACAGTCGATTTACCGACAGAGATCGCAAAAACTATCTTACTTCGCCGCAAATTGATGATGTGCAAAGAGAACTGGACTCCTTGAATATAAATCCAGACCAGTATCAGGCCATGTTCGTGCTCCCATTATTTCAAGGGTGGAATGAAAAATTTAGAGCTGGGGTGTATAATCGCTCTGAAATGGCTGCGCTGCAAGTTTCCTCTGCCACAGGTATACCCATGATCAATGGCCGTCTTAGTCGTAATTCGACTTCCAGGACACTTTCTTCGGTTCAAATGTCATCTCACCCTATCATCAAGAAAGAGATTATAGATCGACTGCCTAATGAGAAGCCCATATTACTTGTTCAAGGGCGTCCCATCAAAGACCTGCTCAGTTTTGGCGATATACATTTGAAAAAATTGGGTCGGGAAATTTATAACCGGGAAAAATACTTTGTTTTTGAAGTTGATCTGCAAGATATTCGAGACGAACATACAAAATGGGTGAATGAGGCACGAGATCATTTTCATAAGGTTGCCCAAAACGATTCACTCAAAACCAAACCAATTATTCACTTGCCTTATGATGATAAACCTACCGAGGGATCACTTTTTGGTCAGGGAGCCTATCAGCTTGAAGTAGGTCAAAATAAGATTGTAGATTTCAGGAAAAACTTTGTAGAAGCTGATACGCTGAGATTTTTTGTCTGGTCAGAAATTACTAATGAAAAATACGGTATGCCTGAGTTCATTATCACCGTCAAGGGAGAGAACGACTTTTACTATAGAAAATTCCTTCCTTCACGAGAACACAAAAACATTTACAAAAATTGGATTCGATCGGAGCACGTATTCGCCGTTCCTAAAGGAAAAAACTGGATCGAAGTCATCACCCGAGCCAATCAACATTTTTGGATTGACGAATTGACTATTTCACGGGCGAATGATGTTTCGATCCGTGAAGTGGAGCCTGGAAAGTTGTTTTTGCGTGATGGGTTTCCAGTAACGCTTTCCGACTAAATCTAAAACCTATTTATATTTATATTACCAAATAAGACCACTTATGAAACCAATTAGAACCTTTGCAAAACTATTCATATTGGCCGGAGTCTCTCTTTTTATTTCTTGCACCGTTAAGCCTCCATCTGAACCGAAAGACACCTACCATTCCACCCAAGAAAAATCCACTTACACTACCACCATTCAAGCAGAAATTGAAAAGCACGGAACAATACCGGTTGAGGTAGTAGAAAACGGTAAAAAAGTAAAATTAGAAGTTGTTCGTTCCAAAATAGATTCATTGGACCACAACCAATTGGCAAGGGTTAATGAATTCTTTATGAATATTAATTCTGAATATCCTTCGTCAAAAGATTTCGTCTTTATTAAGTACTACCCTGGAAAAGATCGATGCAATTCAACGGGCGGACTATCCAGGAACCAAATCGGTGAAAGAGATGTAAGGTTCAAGGCAGAAATTCAGAAACGTGAGCGAATGACGGCTGCCTGGATCTACAAAAATGATAAAGGCCTAAAAAAATACACCAAAGAAGTACAATGGCATCCCGATTCTCTCCAAATCATAGAAAACACCTTCTTTGCGTACCACTATCCATGTTCAAGCTATGTCATTCTACACAAGTCTGGTCTATACTATGCCTTCTTTGGAGAGAGTTCGCCGGACAAGAAAATTAAGGATATTGAGATGTTTACATATCATTTTTAGGTATCCTAACTTATTCGAAACCTAACAATAATGACTTAATGCATTTTTGTTTTATTCGGGATTTCAGCCACCTTTAAAATTAGCAAACTTGAAAAGTCTGATTATTTAGCTTTTCTCTAGTAAGACAACATCGAATGCGCTGTCAATCAGGACCTTTCCATTCTCCACAGTCTTGCTTACTCCAGAGTACATATCGCGTACAATTTCACCATCTTTCGCCAGAGAAGATACATCGATATTCATTTGGCCTTTTGGCATGTCCAATCCAATTAATACCTTATCGGTGGCACCATTGGGAGCTGTCCAACTTCTGGTAAACATGTATGGTTTACTGCTTACTTTTTTATGTTTGCCCGCACCTATCGCTGGATGGTCGTTACGAAACTTTCCAATTTTTTGCCAATGAATCAAGACATCATTTACGGTATACCCATTTTTCTGTTTCATAGCCTTGAGTTCATCCCAATTCATAAAGGATCTCAATTTTGCATCCCCACTGGATTCTTGGATATCAAGACTTCGTGCTGATTCATCGCCGTAATAAATTTGCACACCTCCCGGACATAGTAAAAGCTTCGTTCCCGATTCAAAGGGTCGTTCTCTCGTAATATCAAAAGGACTACCATCATCATGAGAACTGACGTAATGCACAAGGCTTTTCCCTTTCAATTCTCCATGTAACAACTTATCATATTTTGTAAATAAATCTTCGTAGGATCTGTGCGCATCACCTTTGAAATCGAAATTAATTAAACTGGTAAAGGCATCTTTATAAAAATCCACCTCCTTATCCCCATAATCAAACATGCGACCATTACCTGCAAAGTAATTATACACCTCTCCCACCATATAAAAATCATTATCATCAAGTACTTGCTCAGGGTGCGCTTGCTTCCAATCATCAAATGCTCTTGATGCCTCTTTTTTCAGCACTCGCCAAACGAAATCTTCCGTATGTTTCACCGTATCCACCCGATAACCATCTATACCGTAATCCTTGATAAAATCAACCAGCCACTTCAAAATATAATTGACTGGAGTTTTTTTCAGCTTTGTCGTGGCAAACCAATCATCCAATTCCTTAACTTCTGTCTCGTATCTACCTTCCGTTTTCCATTTTTCAATAAGAAAAGCCGGCAATTCTACCTCATTGTCACTCTCTGTCTTTATATCAGGGAGATTGGCCACCAAAGTGCAGTTAATGGTTGTCTCGGCGCTTTGATACGTACATCTGGGTCCTGTTTTCACCCATTCGTTGGGCCACTGACTATCCATCTTGGTTACCGGTCCTGTGTGATTGGCTACTACATCCATTAGAATTCGTATTCCTTTGCTGTGTGCTGCATCCACCATTTCCTTAAGATCAGCACCAGTTCCAAACTTTGGATCCAGGGCGGTCCAGTCTCTGGTCCAGTATCCATGAAAACCAAATGAATTCCCCGTACCTTCATCCACCGAACCGATTATCTGCTCTACCAATGGTGTCATCCAAATTGCGTTTACACCCAAATCAGAGAAATATCCATCGTTGATCTTTTTTGTTATTCCCTTGATATCACCTCCCATGTATCCACGAAGCGGCGCAGGTGGATTTTCTGTCGTGTGTTGATAATCATTGGACTCATCTCCATTGTAAAAACGATCCGTCATCATGAAGTAAATGGTGGCATTGTCCCAGGTAAAAGGTAACTCTTTGACCACAGTATCTGCAACCTCTTTATTGGGTTTACAACCAAAAAGAAACAGAAAAACCAAAAAGAATGTTGAATAACGAGAAAAAGTATTGTTCATAATAGAATACAATGTTTTACAAATTATTATAATGATCCAACCACTAGAATCTAAACGTAGAATAATCCTGATCAAACTTATCTTCTAATGGAAGACGCACAAAATAATCTCTAATTTTAAAAGGATTTCTTCTGGAACAAATAAAATTTATTTCATCCAGATTTTTTGTTATAATTTTTAGTTTTGGCTTGTGTACAATTTCTATCTCATCCTCCAATAACATCAACTTGGAATAATGATATGGAATACCACGCTTCAAACAACTCTTAAAAAGAGAAAAGCCATCTTTTTGCTTTAATCGATCTTCCTCTTTATAAAAGGATATATTCAGAATGTCTTCATACTTCATCAACAGAAGATAGTTTCCATTGGTCTCTCTTAAATAAAATCCGAAGCCTTCACGCAAAGACTCTACATTAGCCGCCAAGGTCTCTCCTTTTTTAATCTCATCCACCAACTCTGCTCCTTCCACATAATGCATGCCACCTATCCCCACTCCTCCGATAGACACTGCTTCACGGCTACTATATCTCCCTCCGCAATACTCCGTAATGATACGAGCTCTCTTCACCTTCTGAACCTTTTCCAGATTAATAATTTTCACGCATTAAAAATTTCGTTTTCTACTATATATACAACTGACATAGATTATGTTCTGTTCACTCCCGTAAACTCTTTACCTTCCGTTCCTTTGTATATCTGTTCACTGTATTTTCCAGTTCATTGCCTTGCTTCACTTTGTTGCTTATTAGTACCCACCGCCCTTCAGTTTACACCAAAAACAACTCTGCCACTTTTCCACTCCACAACAACTCAACAATTCAGCAACTCAACAACTCAACAACTCAACAACTCAACAACTAATTTTACCAAAAATACCCAGTTTACACAACATTCTCTTTAACCCTCATACTTTTTATCAAATATTCCATCAGAAGATTTCATTTTAGCGTTAAGATTTTAATTTTGTGATCAAAAGAACAAATTACAATGACAACATACTTTAATGCATTAAGTAACGAAGAATATGACAAATTGAAAGATGCCATATCTTTGATAACGGTGTACATAGCGGGAGCGGATGGCAACATAGATTCAGAAGAATTAGAATGGGCCGAAAAAATAACATCGATCCGATCATATAGTACTCCAGATGGTCTTAAGGAATTTTACGAATCTGTAGGATTAGACTTTCAAGAAAGAGTTGATAACTATATTTCAACACTTGCTGATCTTGACCATCGAAACAGCACTGCAGAACAAAAACTCGCTGCGCTCAATCCTATATTAGCCAAATTGGACCCAAAGATAGGAGCAAGACTTTACAAAAGCTATATCACATTTGCAGAGCACGTAGCCAAAGCTTCCGGCGGATTTTTAGGCTTTTTCAGTATTGGTCCGGAAGAAAAAGCAGTTCTTGACCTTAAAATGATCGAACCGATCATTTACACGGAAGAGGAGGACTCAACAGAAGATGAAAACGAGTAATTAAAGGCGTTCGACTGATCGAACATGAGGGAGTTGATGTATACCGATCAACTCCTTTTTTATTTTAGCTATCACCTGAGATTGAGCAGAGTAAAAAAATCCTTCATAAAATAGATCACCAGGAGTATGACTGGCAGTGATATCAAAAATCCTGTCAACATATTTTGTACCATACTCGGATGAATAGAATCATCATAATGAGGAATATGCAACTTCATGTTGTCTTTAATGTAACGAGTCATTTTATTTTCACCAAAACCCTGCTGTTGTTTGGTACTGATCAGGAATGCAACTTTTTTCGAAACATTAGTCTCTTCATCCTTGTATTGCATTGTAGTTCCCCACGGAGCTGTATAATGAAAATGAGTTACGTATTCAATATTTTCATACGTAATCAATTTTTGATTCTCCCCCGTCCCTATTTTCACTCCATCGCTACCTGCCTCAACAATTTTGATGCGAAATGGCATTTGAATTACCCATAGCAAAACCCATAGATAGCCAGTTAGAAACGCTTTTTTAAAACCTTCTCCCCCAGGTATATCTTGATACCATAAAAATGAAACAGCTATTCCTCCACCAAAAATGATAATAACTGGATACACATATTTCATAAATTTAGAAAGCAATATTGGACTTTTGTACATAGTTTAACTTAAATAATTGATTAGCTATTGATTTTTGAATTACTGTCGTGATTTACTTTTGATTTCTAAAAATAAGGATTTTTACATCTTAATCGAATGATTATCTATCGAGTAGAGTGAAGTAAAAGAGCGGCTAGTACAACATGGTATGACCTTACTTTTACTTCAACCCTCTCACACCACCGGACGTACGGTTCCGTATCACGGCGGTTCCTAAAATTTAGTATGAGTAAAACTTCGTATGT